>JBGZJG010000169.1:0-5613 GCA_041848665.1 Filifactor sp. | reverse complement strand
GTTTAGGAAAAATCGACCGCTTTATGTTGTCGCAATTAAAAAAAGGTGATTATTATCTTCGTAAAGCTACCTTAAATCCAAAAGCTGTAAAACGACAAAAAGTCGTTTTAGAAAAAATGTTGGAATTGAACTTCATTACGGAACAGGAAATGCAAGAAGCACTTTCCGAACCTATTACCATTAAAATCGGACGCAGAAAAACAAAAGGTATCTCCGGCTATTTTGCGGATATCTTAAAAGACGAAGTCATTCGCAGTTTGGTTGATTCCGGAAGAACCCAAGAAGAAGCGGAAATTTTATTTTCCCAAGGCGGTCTTCGTATTTATTCTACACTAAGTGCCGAAATTCAACAAAAATTGGAAAGAATTATCAACAATCCCGATAACTACCCAAATTCTTACATTGATAAAAACGGAATTATTCAACCCCAAATTTCTATGGTCATTATGCGTCCCGAAACCGGAGAAATTCGTGCTTTAGTTGGTGGAAGAGGAATTGGAGGAAATTCCATCTACAACCGTGCCATCAATCCAAGACAGCCCGGTTCCGCTATCAAACCGATTGCGGTATATGCACCTGCTTTAAAAAATGGATTGACTGCCGGAAGTGTATTTAAGGATTCTCCTCGCTATGATGAGACCCTAAAAAAAATGTGGCCAAAAAACTCTACCGGTTATATGGGACAAACTACAATGCGAAATTTGCTTGTTCGCTCATCAAACGTCGGTGCAGTCGAAATTGCTTCCAACTTAATTGCCGGAAGTAAATCTGCCTCCATTCGAGAAATGATTGACAGTTTGCAAGATTTCGGTGTCACTACGGTTGTTACTGCCGATAAGGATCCAAGCCATAATGATGAAAATCTATCTTTGGCACTTGGCGGTATGACAAACGGTATCAGTCCTTTGGAATTGACTGCCGCTTATGCGGCAATTGCCAACTCTGGAACTTACACAAAGCCCATTTTCTTCACTCGAATTGAAGCTTCAAACGGAAAGGTTTTGATTTCCAATGAACCTGAGACCCGAAAAGTTATGGATCCTGCCAATGCCTACATTTTAAAAAATATGCTATATGGTGTTGTAAACAGCACTTCTCCAAAAGGAACAGGATTTTCTGCAAAATTAGACCATATTACAACAGCAGGAAAGACAGGAACAACCAGTGATAAAAAAGACGCTTGGTTTGTCGGAATTACGCCATATTATGCATCGGCACTTTGGATAGGTTGTGATATGCCAAAGGAATTAAACGAAGGAAGTGCGATGTCCGCTCGACTTTGGAAAAAAGTGATGGACAATATTCATGAAGGAATGGAAAATCGTGAATTTGCTGTACCATCAAATGTCGTTATGCTAAAAATTTCTCCGGTAACAGGCCTCTTGTCAAAATCCGGTTATTTAGAAGCCTTTAAAGCCGGAACGGAGCCAAGCGGATACTCTTCGGACGATCTGATTACAGAGGAAGATGCCATGTATGATGAAGACGGGAATTTAATTGAACTTAGTCCCGAAGATACCAATAATAAAAATCATCTTGATGCCGAAAGTCCCACAATTGATACGCAAAACCCTTCTATTCCGGATATTCCTGTCACTCCTCCGACGGATACTCCACCGGAAAATAACGATACTCCACCTATTGAAACACCAGAGCCTCTTTTGTAGGAAATAAAATGGATTGCAAACACATCTGAAATTGGAATAGATACCAAAGTAGCGGATTTATCTGTTCTACAAAAAATACGATTGTTTTTACTCAAGGTTCGTATAAATAAGAACTACTGATTTTCTTCTAAAAAAACTATGTAATTATGGTAAAAAGCATTGCTCATATAGATTGGAAGTACATGATATTGTAACAAATACCTGTTATTTTTCCAAAATAACATCAAAAAACACCTTAACACATTTCTTGCATTGAAATGATTAAGGTGTTTCTTTTTACCTATTCCAACTTCATTATTTTTATCACATATATCTATTCATAATATATAATTCTTTCCGCATCAATTCCACCGGCACGTGAAACACCGTTTACGGTAATATCATATCCTTTATAAATATTATCTATGCTTCGCTTCATATTATTGTAAGAATTTCTGATTTCCGTATCAGAGACAACCATAACCTTTACTTCTTTAGAACCTGTATCTACTGTAATCACATCATTACGATAATCCACAGATACTACCTTTCCTTGTATTCTTATAAATGCATATTCTCCATCGGTAGAAATCTCACTGATATATCCATCTTCCGCTTCTACATCTACTTCGTAGCCTAATTTGATATCCTCTATGCTCTTTAAACGATTTTTTACATAAACATTCGTTTTTGTATCTGTTCCCAAAGAATAACTTTGACCATCTCTGTCTTCCACAACGATTTCCGATTGCTTATTATTGCGAAGACTAATTCCTACAACCGTTGCAGAACGAAGCTTAATTTTGGACTCTTCCACATCAATCGTAATTGCACTGAAACCTGCCGCTTTTATACTGACCTTTTCTCCCACATATAACCTATCTAAAGAATCCAATCTTTGCTTCCCTCTGTAAATTCTTGTAGAAGAATTTACATCATAGCGGGATACTTCACCGGAACGATTGGAAATGGAAATGGTATCTTTTCCGATATCTCTAATTTTTCCGACTGCTGTCTGGCTGTTTGCACCTGCAACAATAATTTGTACTGCTCTATCTCCAACTGCAACAACCGTTACATTATCCCCTAAGTTAATATTCTTAATCTGATCTTCTTTTCCATTTATCATAATTTTTGTATTTCCTGAGATTATGAAATGTTTATCCACACTTGAAGATGCTTCAGTAACTTCTATACTGTTCAAACCGTATGATTTTACGGTTCCGATAATTTGACCCATCTCTCCGTTGTTGTTATGTGTTCCGGAATCACCGTTTCCGGTAACTTGCAATGCGGTAATCTTGTTTCCCGTTGCTGTAACAACAATATCCATACCATTTTTCACATCCGTAATTCCGGCAACTTGTCCATTTACCGTTACACGAATATTTGAAATGTCGTTGGAGAATATCTTTGGAATTCCGTTTATATCGGTCATATTAATTGTTACTGTATTTCCGTTTACATACACACTGTTCAATTTACCTCTATATGTCATTTCACTCTGTGGAGTCGGATTGGTATTTCCTCCCTTCCCTTTTGGAGAAAATGCATAACTCTTGGAAATCATGACGGCTGCTTCCGCTCTTGTTACTTTTTCTTTCGGATTGAATTTTCCGGAAGTTTGTATAATTCCTTTTCGTCCAAGAACTTCTATATACGGCAACGCCTTGCTGTCAATTTTGCTTGCATCTGTATAATTGACAGACGGTGTTTTAGCAAATTCTGCATTAAATCCAAGTGCATTTACCAACAACATTGCGTATTCTTGACGGAACGATAAGCTTTGCACATCTTTTCCCTTTGTATGATTCATAAAATAAGGAATGCTCTTTTCCGGAAACAGTTTCTTTTCTGCTCCGAACACAATATACTTCTGTGCCCATGCCGGAATTTTACTTTTTTCCATGCTTGCTTGATACTTGGCTTTATTCTTGGAATAAATATCGTTAATGACTGCATCATCAAACAAGTTACTTATCATAACGATACTCTCTATTTTTGTAACAGGTTTGCTCGGTCGAAAAGTATTGTCTTCATATCCTTTGATAATTCCTTTTGCTACTACATCATCTACATATTTTTGACTCCAATGGTTTTTCAGGTCCTTGAACTCTGCTGCATATGCTACTGTATTTGTGCATACCATTACGGCACTAAGCAATAATGCACCGATTATTTTCTTTTTCACGCTTAACTCCCCCTCTGTATATATCCGACAAAAAATTTTTAAGTTATTCTCTTCATTATATACCATACTTGTGTAAATTGTAAAACAAGTGGATTACAATTTCATTTCATTTTTTTAATTTGACTTTTGGTATTCTCTAAAACTCGAATAACTCCTTCTCTAAGTTCAGGCCGTTTTAGCGCAAAATCAATAGTGGCCTCAATAAATCCAACCTTATCTCCAATGTCATAACGCTTCCCTTCAAAGCTGTACGCATAGATTTCTTCATTACATAACAATTCCTCCAAAGCATCCGTTAATTGAATTTCTCCATTCTTTCCAGGCTTTGTCTTCTCCAAAATCTCAAATATTTTCGGAGTAATAATGTATCTTCCCAAAATCGCAACGTTGGACGGTGCTTTATCAATATCCGGTTTTTCCACCAAACGTTTGACTCGATACAAACGTTCTTGTATTTTTTCGCCGTCTACAATTCCATATTTATCGGTTTGCGTTCTATCCACTTCTTTTACTCCTAAAATGGTAGCTTGATGCTCCGCAAAAGCATCCATAAGCTGTTTCAAACATGGAACTTGTGCATCCACCACGTCATCTCCAAGCATAACAGCAAATGGCTCATCCCCGATAAAACTCTTTGCGCAAGATATGGCATGTCCTAATCCTTTCGGTTCTTTCTGACGAATATAGTGAATATTTACCATATTGCTAATGGTTTGTACCATTTCAAGAAGTTCGGTTTTTCCTTTTTTTTGTAATTCCAACTCCAACTCAATGGATTTATCGAAATGATCCTCTATGGAAGATTTATTTCGCCCTGTAATAATTAAGATCTCCTCTATTCCGGAATGAACTGCTTCTTCTATGATATATTGAAGAGTAGGTTTATCTACAATCGGTAGCATTTCTTTCGGTTGTGCCTTTGTTGCGGGCAAAAAACGAGTTCCAAGTCCGGCGGCAGGAATAATTGCTTTTCTTATTATTTTCACAATGACAGTTCCTTTCTTAATTCAAATTTTTTAGAAAAATTTTTTGATCGACTCTACATAAACTCATATTAATTTCTATTATATGTTATCCACTCGTTACTTTCAAGCTTTTCAACTTTTTTACTTGTAATGTTACAATTGATGTGAGACAAAAAATAAAAAAGAGAGAAAATCCTGTATAATTGAAGTAACCACAAATCAAAAAGGAAAGGACCTCTCTCTATGAATACTATTATATGCTGATACAATACCGCTTTTAAATACATCAAAAAAACATTACTCTCCCGATTCTTTTCTTATCAACAGTAACTCACATAAAATACGATTGTTCCGACCTTAGATTATAAAAAGCTGCTTGTAGTGTCAATACAAGCGGCTTATTCTCAAATATTTTAGTACAATCTCTATGGGATTTGCTCTATTTTACAGCAAATTTTAAAACAAGGCGGACATCTGCGGAACTTTTTATCCCCTCTCTTTTCTACTCTATCACATATCCCGTCTTTGGCGTTCCCATCTTCTTCTTGTAGACGGGAATACTTCCTTCAATACAGAAGATCGGGCGAACCGCTAATTCCGCATGTACCTGTGCCCCGCCTACAATACCTCTGTCATCGGCTACACTGGTAACCTCATAATCATCCCAAGTATATGCAGTTCTAAGCCAGTAATTCATCGTTTCTCCATTCTTGTAGCAGGCAATTCGAATTTTTCCGTCCGGTGCATCCGCAAAATATTTCAGCTTAATCCCTTCATTTGCTGTCAAGGTGGATTCCGGACCGTCCACTTC
>JBGZJG010000168.1:0-3066 GCA_041848665.1 Filifactor sp. | reverse complement strand
TTGTTTGGATTTTTTCTTTCTTTCGCCATAAGTGGAACGGAAAGAGTCTTTTTTTATAATTTGATTATTTTCTTTAATGGTACGATATACGGTATAGGTGTTCCCCGATTTTGAACGATTTAGAGAAACAACTCGTTTTGGAGTATCTTGTAAGGCAACTAATTCAATTGTAAGGGTGCTGTTATTTGCGGTAGTTTTAATTTTTACCGGCACTTTATACGTATTTTTGAATTTGAAATTCAAAGATCCATAACTCACTGCGGCATCATAGCCTGCCGGAAGATAAGAAATTTTCAAAGAATGGTTTCTTCTCTGAACAATATCCATTCCGCTGTTTAATACAGCATTAAACAGGGTAGAGGATACTTGGCACACACCACCGCCATAGCCATCCACAAAATCTCCGTCAACAATTACCTTGGCGTTTTTGTAGCCGGTTGATTTGCTTGTAGGTCCGACTACTTTATTGAAGTCAAAAATTTCACCGGGTTGAAGCATTTTTCCGTTTAGTGCACCTGCAGCTTTTTTAATATTGAATTTTCTGCTGGAGGAAGAAGAACTGTAATTGGAACTCCCTTTTCCTAACGAGATTACTTTCAGTGTTGGTGGATTGTAGTATCCGTCATCAAGGCTGTCAATGATTTCCAAATTGGCGGGAAGACCATTTTCTTTGGGATTTTCAGGAATAGCACTTGGGATATTGTTATCCGCAGAAGGGTCTTCCGAAGGATTTTGTATTTGCGAATTCGGATTGGAAGAGTTGCCATCGGATGAAATTTGCGTTTCCGAAGGAGTTGTATTCGAAGTTTCGGGTGCATGTGACCCGATAAAATCTTTTGGCAAAGAAATTTCGGCCGGTGAATTGGAATGTTCAGTTGTTGTTTCTTCTGCATAAGAAAAAGATGCTGTTCCGACCAGCAAGGATAATGCAAGAACAGATGATATTACTTTTCGATAATTCAATTAAAAGACCTCCTAAATTAAAACAAATATAGCTTTATGATGTGCAATTCATAGATGTGATGTTAAGCTTGATATAAATTATTTTAGTATATCATAACATATTCCCTGAAAAAACAATGGATTATTTTCAATTTATCATAGAATTGTAACAATTAGAAGGTCACATTGAATTGTTTAAGGAAATAAGCTGTTTTGTTTGTAATTACACTTCATATAATTTTTTAAATTCTTCTGTCAATATGGGAATCACTTTGAATAAATCCCCAACGATACCATAGTGTGCGGTTTTAAAAATGGGAGCATTAGGATCCTTGTTGACTGCGATAATCAGACCGGATTTTTTCATTCCTGCCAAATGAGGAAGTGCTCCGGAAATGCCGAAAGCAAAATAAATTTTTGGTGTTACTTTTTTGCCGGTTGAGCCAACTTGATTTTCGTAAGGCAGCCAACCTTTATCAACCAAGGGCTTTGTACAGCCGATTGCACCGCCGACCACCTTTGCAAAGTCTTCAATCAGTTTCAAATTTTCTTGACTTTGGATACCAAGACCACAAGATACAACAACATCCGCATTATCCAAAGTCAGTTCCTTTGTATCATTGTTTGTGGATTTGATAAATTCTAAAACCTTGGTGCGAATTTCCGTTTCCGAAAGTGAGATTTCTTCCTTTATAATCGTGCCTGTTCGGGAAAAATCGGGTTTGTTTCCACGAAATATCTTACTTCCCAAAGAACCGATTTGAGGAAGTGTGGAGGTTAGAATGGTAGAATACAATTTGCCGTCAAAGGTCGGGCGAACCCACATTAAATCCGTTTTTTCCTCATTGAAATAAATGTCGGTACAGTGTGCAACCAAACCTAATTTTTTTCTTGCCGAAATTCTTCCACCCAAGTCTTTTCCGTTTTCGGTTGAACCGATTAAGATGGCAAACGGAAGATATTTGTCAATCAATTTGTCCAAAACGGTTGTGAATGCATCGGTTGTATAATTTTTATACAGAGGAGAGTCCACATTGATGACTTCGTCCGCACCATAGTGAATTAAACTTTGTGCAGTCTCGTCATTTTGGTATCCGATTAAAATTGCAACGAGTTTTTCTCCTTTTTCGTCTGCGAATTCTCGTCCTTTTCCCAACAGCTCCAAGCTTACGGAAAGAGGTTTTTCTTCTGCCTGTTCAATGATTACCCATATATTTTTGTAGTTCATGTCGTCTTTTCCCCCTATCCGATTAATTTTTCATTTAATAAAATATGCATTAACTTTTCGACCGAAGCCTCTTCGGTTTCTTCTGCAATCACAAATCCTTTTTCCAACAATGCAGGTGGAAAGACGTTGTGTACGATTGTTGCAGAGCCGTTTTTCCCGCTACGATTGACATCCAAATGAATGTCTTCGGCAGAGAGCATGGTAACTTCCGCAGCTTTTGATTTTTCAAGTGCTTCATCGGAAGGAGTACGAGGTGTGCTTGCCTTACGACTGATGGAAAGCAAAGCCGGATAAGAAACCTCCACCTTTTCCATTCCGCCTGCCGTATCACGAATGGCGATGATTGATTTTTCGGTTGCTTCCAAGTTGTTGACATAGGTAATTTGAGCATAGTCCAATAATTCGGCAACTTCGGGTCCAACTTGACCGGTATCGCCATCAATGGCTTGTGTTCCAGTTAGTACAACCTCAAAATTTCCAAGATGTTTGATTGCGGTTGCTAAAATATAGCCGGTGGCTAAGGTGTCGGAGCCGGCACAGGCACGGTCGCATACCAAATAAGCTCTATCTGCTCCAATTGCAATACATTCTTGCAAGGTTTCTTTTGCATCAGGTGCACCCATGGTAAGAACCGTTACGCTTCCACCGAATTGTTCACGAAGTAAAAGAGCTTGTTCCAGAGCATGTCTGTCGGGTGGATTGATAATACTTGGTACCCCTTCACGAATTAAATTGTTTGTTACACGGTCGATTTTTACTTCCGACACCGCAGGAACTCGTTTCACACAAACTAAAATTTCCATAATAACCCCCTGTAATCCTTTTAATAGACTGAAAGAATTTTATCTTATAAAGTATCGCTGTTCTAAATAGATAGAAAAAAGCAATCAAAATTT
>JBGZJG010000167.1:0-15639 GCA_041848665.1 Filifactor sp. | reverse complement strand
TTTTACTTTATAAGTTCGGTTATTTTGTTGGAAGGTATATCAGTATAGAAATGCTCATTGAAGAAACCAAAGACTCTTATTATGAAGAATTACAGAACTCCAGTGAAAAATGGCATACCGGAGAAAATGTTGAACTTCCATTCATAAAGTATATGATAGGGGTTTTCTTGAAAGCATATAAAGAATGTGATGACAGATTTAACTTAATTGGAAAAGAAAAATTAACTTCACCGGAAAGAGTATTTTCTGTTATTCAAAAATCATTAGAGCCACTTTCCAAAAAAGATATTATGATTCTTTGTCCGAATATATCACAAAGGACAATAGAACGAGCCTTAAAAGAATTACAGGACAATGAAAAGATAAAACAGGTAGGCAGTGGTCGTTCAACAAAATATGTAAAGATTTAAACTCTATGTAAAAAGTAAAACAGCTAAAATAAAAAGCACTTAAAAATGAGTAAAATTAACTGATGTGCCCCAAAAAGTTTAACTTTTTGGAGGCGGTACAAAAATTAACCTCATAAGTAAGTTGACATATTGTAAGTAAAACGCAATAGGGGCATAAAAAAACATAGGATACAATAGGTCTTTGGAGAGGGACGATAAACACTACTACGAATATGTTAAGAAGAGGATAGATTATGTTGGAGGGCGGAAATTTAAGAGAAGAAATTCGGAGCTTTGAAAGGGAAAATCCAAAGCGGTATTTGGATTATACACAATATTCTTGGGGAAGAACTTTTTCAGATTGTTCAAATATAGACAGTTATTCTTCCAATTATGCAGTAATTACGGATAATATAAGAATTTCAAGTATTTTGAAAGAAATAGATGAGTATTATGAGAGTAAAAACGTTCGCCCGAGAATTTTGAATAGAGCGGACTCCGTTGCTTTGGAGTTGGTAAAGGAAGATTTGATTAAAGCGGGGTATTGTGTGTTTGAATTTTTTTTGCTGAGAATGTTCATTGAGCAAAAGCAAACAAGAGGGAAGTTTGCTTGTAAGAATGAAAAATACGGTAGCTTTCCAAACGAGAAAATGAAATGTTCAACCTTTGTGAAAGTTATTTCAAATGAAGAAATCGGAGCAAGAGAAGAAGAATTTATAAAATCACAAGATGACGGAAAGGACTATGGACTAAAATTAATTCAAAGGCAAATAAATTCTTCCTATGCAAAGCTTTATATCGCATATGAAGGAAAAGTGCCGGTTTCTATGGCGTTGGTGGAATTTAACGATACCTTGTATTATATATCTGATGTGTATACAGGTCCTCTTTATCGAAGAAAAGGATTTGGGACAATATTGATGCAAAAGATAATACATGATTTTTCATGCAAAGCGGGTTTTTTATATACGGATACAAAAGAGGCGATACAATTTTATTTGTCCTTAGGTTTTGTGAAAGATAAAATGGTGTCTCACTGGATGGCAAGCAAAAAAGACAAGAGTATTTTGAAAAAATAATGTAGCAGTTCAAATTTGTTATAAGATTGTAATGTGCAATTTGTTTGTTTTGTGATACAACTAATATAAGAGAGAGCAGACGGAGGAAGATGAAAATGAGAGATTTCAAACAAAAAAAATCGTACATTGCCATACTTACAGCATGTTTTGTTTTTATGAGCGCTACACTCAGTTTCGGATATGGATATAAGACGATAAAAGTCGGAAAAAATTATGCCAAGTTGTATATGGATAATTATGATTTTCGTGCAAATAAAATAAGTATGAAATCGGATGGGAAAAGAGAAACTTTATTGGTGGGAATGCGGGAAATATACGAAACTTTAAATTATAAAGTCGCATGGGATCCTATGACGAAAATATCCACTTTTTCTAAAAATGGAACCGTTATTCGAGTGGACAATAATACACACAAAATATATTATAACGATATTCCGGTTATGATAAGCACAAAAATTCGTGTGATGGACGGAAGACTGTTTATTCCTTTGGATACCGTAAGTTTTCTCGGAGGATACCTTCCGATTATGGAAGTTAGCGGAGATAAGACCAATAAAAAGTCATATGAAAGAGAAGTTACTTCTTTTTCCATTGTACCGCTTAGTATGACAAGACCTCTCTCGATTAATAAAACTGAAGAGGTTGTCTTTACGGATATGGCGAATGCTCTTGTGGCGGCGGACCTTCCTAATTTTGAAAAGAAGGATATCAACCAAAATTTGATACTGAATTTTGCAATCAAGAATATTTTGGAGAGAGAAAGTTACTACGGTGTGAAGATGGATAACACCAACGGGAAGATAAAATACACCGTCAAGATTATGAAAAATAAGCTCTTGTATTTTGGACCACAATACTTTGGGAAAGAAATAAAAAATACATCCCTTGAAAAAGTGCTCAACTCGGATTTCGGGTTTGCAAAATACCAATTTACGAATTTATCTTATAAGGATACCTATTTTTATACAGAGGCAGATTTTAACCGAAGCACTTTGAAGAATAGGGCAAGAATTTTTGCAATGAATAACGTAAAGGATAATATTTATGATGTTTATTTCAACGTGTATACAGAGCAAAAAAATCAATTGCCGATTTTTGAAGGTGTTTGCAAAATGACCGTAGAATTAAGGGGAAGTAATTATTATATTACCGGTTGGAAAAATTTAAATAACTAACAGAGAAACGGAAAGAAAAATTCAGTAAGGCGGAAAACAATATGATAATAGGAATAGGTACCGATATTGTATCGGTTAAGAGAGTAGAAGGTATTTATCAGCGGCATGAAAATTTTTTGGCTAAAATTTTTACACAAAGAGAGCAGGAGTATTTTTCAAAAAAAGGAAATAAAATTGAGTCCGTTTCCGCCGGATTTGCTGCAAAAGAGTCGGTTGCAAAGGCACTTGGAACAGGATTTCGGCAATTTTCCATGTTGGATGTGGAAATTTTACACGATCATTTGGATGCACCTTTTGTCAGATTGCATGGAGGAGCAAAAGAACTTGCTATAAAGAAAAATGTGAACAATATTAAGATTTCTCTTTCGCATGAAAGAGAACAGGCAACGGCATTTTGCATTATGGAAGATTAAATTTAAAAGTTGTATTTTTTCAAAAAAAATACATATAAATTTAAATTTAGTGGTATACTGTTAGTAGTGACATCTATTTAGGAGAGGAAGTGAGTTATGGAACAATATGGTTCTGCATGGGCTGAAATTAATTTTAATCATTTAAATCTTAATTATGACCATTTGGTAAGTCTTTTAAAAAAAAACACAAGGATATGTTGCGTTTTAAAAGCGAACGCTTATGGACACGGCAGTGTAGAATTGGCTAAGTTTTATATCAAGAAAGGTGCGGATTATTTCGCTGTGGCAACTTTGCTTGAAGCCATGGAATTGAGGAATGCGGGAATAGAACATCCGGTTGTATGTTTGGGGTATGTTCCGGAATATCAATATGAGATTTTGTTGAAAAATAATATAGATATTTCCGTTTATTCGATGAATTCTGCAAAAAAATTAAGCCAAAAAGCAGCAGACCTTGGAGTCAAAGCGAATGTACATATAAAATTGGATAGCGGAATGTCAAGGCTCGGCTTTCAATGTACAGATGAAAGCGTAGAACAAATAGAGAGGATATATCAATTTCCGAATTTGCATTTTCGGGGAATTTTCACTCATTTTGCAAAAGCGGACGAAAAGCAAACCGATACGACCAGAGAGCAATTTGCTCGATATATCAAAACGGTAGATAAGTTGGAAGAAAAAGGACTCAAATTTGATATCCGACACTGTTGCAATACCGCAGGAGCGGTATATTATCCGGAATATCATTTGGATATGGTACGTTTCGGTATAGCTCTTTATGGATATTATCCGTCTGATGAGGTGGATCATACGAAGATAGAACTGAAACCTGCAATGCGTTTTTGTTCTATCATTTCTCATCTCAAGGTTTTGGAGCAAGGACGCGGAGTAAGTTATGGATATCGCTATAAGGTATGTGAAAAAGAAGAATTGATTGCTACGATGCCTCTGGGGTATGCAGATGGATTTACCAGATTGCTGAGTGAGAAGGTGGCTGTGCAGATAGACGGAACGATGTATCCTGTTGTAGGCAGTATTTGCATGGATCAATCCATGATTAAACTTGATAGAAACAAACAATATCATGTAGGTCAGAAAGTAATCATTTATTCAGAGGAAGATGGAATGGGAGCTGACCGTTTGGCAAAAAGCTTGGGAACGATAAGCTATGAAATTCTTTGTATGTTGCAAAGGAGAATTCTGCGTGTATACTTCATGGATGGAAAAGTTGTAAAAGTTGTGGATTATTTAGAAAGTAAATAGGGTATGTCATGAAACGGAAAGAAAAAATTCTTTCAAAAAAATAGGGATTAAAAGTATAGTTTGAAGTATCAGAGTAAAAGAATTTAAGGAAAGTTGGGAAAATGATATGAGTAATCCAATTGTAAAAAGAGGAGATATCTTTTATGCGGAATTAAGTCCGGTTGTAGGCTCCGAGCAAGGTGGAGTCAGGCCGGTTCTGATTGTGCAAAATGATATAGGAAATAAATATTCTCCTACTGTAATTGTCGCTGCGATTACCTCACAAATTAATAAGGCAAAGCTTCCCACACATTTGGAAATCAGTGCAAAGGAATTTGGTTTAACCAAAGACTCCGTTGTATTGTTGGAGCAGGTGCGGACAATTGATAAACAGAGGTTGCGGGATAAGATAGGAAAGTGTAACCCCAGGTTCATGGCAAAGGTGGACAAAGCATTACATATTAGTTTTGGATTAATGGATATGAGAGACAGATAAGCTGTTTGCTTGTCTGCTCTCCAATATGCAATAATTAAACATTTTCGAGAGATTTTATGTTGAAAAGTCATTACTTAGAAGATAAATTATTTTTATAGTTTCGTGTTTTAAGTATCAAAAAATTTATTGACAAAGAGGAGAGAATAAAGTATCATTTGTATAGAAAAAAGAATAGATACACTGTTGATGTAAAGTAAAAAATTAAATTTTTACTCTTTTAACGTAGTACGAGAGACTATCAAGGAGGATTTACAATGAAGCATTTAATTGGAATTAATGATTTTTCACTGGAAGAATTGGCAGAATTAATTAAGGTAGGACAAGACATTTCCGTACATCCCCAAAATTATATGGAGAAGATGAAGGGAAAAGTCATGGCTACCTTATTTTTTGAGCCTTCAACCAGAACAAAGTTTAGTTTTGAAGCGGCAATGTTGAGATTAGGCGGTCAAGTGATAGGTTTTTCGGAAGTGAAAAACTCTTCTGTTGCAAAAGGAGAATCACTGAAAGACACTGTACAAACCGTGTCTTGTTATACCGATCTTATCGTTATGCGCCATCCATTGGAAGGAGCTGCAAAATTAGCAACGGAGGTTTTGGATATTCCGTTGATTAATGCGGGAGATGGAGGCCATCAGCACCCGACACAAACATTGACGGATTTGCTCACGATTTATAAAGAAAAAGGACGTTTGGATAACTTAAACATTGCTTTGGTGGGAGATTTGAAATACGGAAGAACCGTTCATTCTCTTGTGGAAGCAATGAGCAAGTATGATAACAACACGTTCTTTTTTGTATCTCCGAAAGAATTGGAGATGCCCGAGTATATCAAAAATAGTGTAAAAGGCGGTTGTTTCTTTGAAAGCAATCGTTTGGAGGATGTTCTTCCCAAGGTAGATATCGTATATATGACGAGAATTCAAAAGGAACGCTTTGATAATTTGGAAACTTACGAGAGATTAAAAAATGTATATATCTTAGATGAAGAGAAAATGACTTTGGCAAAGGAAGATGCGATTATTATGCATCCATTGCCTCGTGTCAATGAAATTACCGAAAAAGTAGATCAAGACGCAAGAGCAAAATATTTTGTACAGGCGAAAAACGGCATGTATATTCGTATGGCGCTGATTATGAAATTGATTTCCGAGGCGGAAAAAGACCCTTCACGACCAACCGAACTGGAATACTCTACCATTTATACAAAGTGCCCCAATCCGAAGTGTGTTTCCAATCATGAATATGTAGAAAGTGTAGAATTTCATGAAAAAACAGCGGAAGACAGGGCTTATTCCTGTGAGTATTGCGACAAAGTAATCAATATATAATCGGGAGGATACGCAAATGATATGGATTAAAGATGCAACGATACCGGAACTTAATAGAAGAGAAGATGTTTTGATAGAAGGGCAGAAGATTTCTCTTGTCGGAAGAGAAAAAATTGAAACGTATTTCAAACAATTCGAAGGAACAAAAAAAACGATAGATGCAAACGGCAAATATCTGTTACCGTCTTTTTCAGACAGCCATTTTCATCTTAGAAATCCGGGGTTTGAATATAAACAAACGTATGAGGAAGCAAACAACGCCTGTATGAAAGGCGGATATACCGATGTGATTGCTATGGCAAATACGAAACCGGTGGCTGACAATGAAATCATACTACAAGAAGTGGCAAATCGAACAAAACATTTGCCGTTGCATGTATATCAAATTGCATCCGTAACCAAGGGATTGCAAGGAAAAGAGTTAGTTGATTTTAGTAAGTTGATGAAGTGGACTGATATTTTTTCCGATGACGGAAAAAATATAGATTGTGCGGAAGTAATGAAACATGCTTTGATGAAATCAAAAGACTTGGGATTTTTGATTATGGATCACAGCGAGCCGGAAACGGAGATGGTTATTCGGAATATCAAATTGGTGGAAGAAGTAGGCGGAAACCTTCATTTTTGCCATATCAGCAGGAGAAAATCCGTGGAGGCGATTGTAAGGGCGAAAGAAAAAGGTTTGAATGTTACGTTTGAAGTAACACCGCACCATTTGTTCAGTCATGATTTGAATTATCGTGTCAATCCTCCCATTGCGACGAAAGAAGACAGCAAGGCTTTGGTTTGGGCAATTCAGCAAGGATATGTGGATTATATCGGTACGGACCATGCACCACATTCTGAAGAAGATAAGCAAAAAGGAGCTCCCGGAATTATCAACATTGAAAATACATTTTCCATGATAAGAAAGGTGTTTTATGAAAATAATATTGATTGGAATACATTAGTCAATTTAATGGCTAAAAGACCTGCAACTTTGTTTGGTAAGACGAAAGGAATTTGTGAGGGAACTATTGCAGATTTGATTTTAGTTTCCGATAAAGAAACTACCATTTGCACACAGGATTTTGTGACAAGGAGCAAGAATACCCCCTATGAAGGTTGGGAAGTTAGAGGAAAAGTGGAATTAACCATTGTGAAAGGAGAAATTATCTATGGTAATGGACATTTTGCAAAATAGAGCCTTGGAAAAAAGTCCTTTATGTGTGGGGATTGATTTGAGAGAGAACCAAGTTCCTCTTGAAATCAGTGAAGGCGAATTTGATGCGGAAAAACATTTTGTAGAGTATGCCAAAGAGATTATAGATGCAAGCTTAGAGTATGCAGCTTGTTACAAATTGCAAATTGCTTGTTATGAGTCATATGGAATTGCAGGATTAAAAGCATATTCTCGAATTTTGAAGTATATTCGCTCCAAAGGACAAATTGTAATTGCGGATATTAAACGAGGAGATATTGGTTCTACGGCGGAAATGTATGCAAAGGGACATTTTACCGGAGACTTTGAGGCGGATATTCTAACGTTAAATCCGTATATGGGACAAGATGCCATCACTCCTTACTTTTCCTACTTCAAAGAAGGAAAAGGTGCATTTATTTTAGGGAAGACTTCCAATCCGGGTTCCAAAAATTTTCAAGATTTGACCTTGTCCGATGATACAAACAGGACATTATCTCAAACCGTTTTACAAACAGTTTATGAGTGGGGAAGAGAATATTCCGATAATGGAGAATTTTCTGCTTTGGGAGCGGTGGTTGGCGTAAACAACTTGGAAGGCATATATGCCATGAAACCTTACACCGATAAATTATTTTTGTTAGTACCGGGTTATGGAGCACAAGGTGCAAGAATAGAGGATATTCGCACTTTGATTTGCGATAAGAAAAATGGGGTTGTAAATGTATCAAGGGGATTGACTGCGGGACTTCAAGAAAGCAAAGATTTCAAAAAAGAATTGAAACAGAGAGCACAACAGTTAGCAAAGGAGCTTGGAGAGTGTATCAAAGCGTAGTTATTACAAAAAATGAAAAAATTACAAAAGATATTTATTATCTGGAAATAAAAGAAACTTACAAAGTAAAACCGGGACAATTTTTTATGCTGAAAAAAGAAAATACACAGATGACGTTATATCGTCCAATCAGTGTGTTTCGATTAACGGAAAACAGTGTCGGATTTTTGTATCTTATTCGAGGAACAGGAACTAAAATATTGCGTGAGTTGAAGGCAGGGGAACAACTTCTTGTTCATGGACCATATGGAAACGGATTTCCGAAAGCGGAAGGAAAATTGGCACTTATCGGAGGCGGAATAGGGATGGCACCATTGTATCTTTGTGCTCGTGAAAACACAAATTCCACCCTCTATATCGGTTTGCGGGAAAATTTGTATACAGATGAGGAAGTGCAAAATATCAGAAAATTATTTTCGGATGTTTCTCTGCATATCAAAATTGGAGGTACAGTCATTGATGATGTAGAATTTGAACAATACGATACCGTATTTACTTGTGGACCTTCCATTATGATGAAAAAAACAGCCGAGCGTCATCACAATACTTACGTTTCCTTGGAAAATCATATGGGATGTGGGATAGGAGCTTGTTTGTCATGCTCTTGTAAAACAAAACAGGGAATGAAAAAAGTTTGTTATGAAGGACCTGTATTTCAAGCAACGGAGGTAGAGTGGGAATGATGGAACAAAAATTGTGGGGATATACATTCAAAAACCCGATTATTTCCGCTTCGGGCACCTTCGGTTTTGGAGAAGAATACAATCAATTTTATGATATTTCCATTTTGGGAGGAGTTTCGACCAAAGGACTTACTCTTGAGCCGAGAGACGGAAATGCAGGCATTCGTATTATCGAGACACCTTCCGGAATTATGAACTCCATTGGATTGCAAAACCCCGGAGTGAAACATTATGCGGAATGTGAAAGTGAGTTTCTTTCATCAAAGGATACGGTTATTTTGGCAAACGTAGGTGGCTCGACACTTGAAAGCTATATGGATGCTCTGCATGTTTTGGAAGAATACAACAAGCAAAAACGTGTGATGGATATTGTGGAACTGAATATCTCTTGTCCGAATGTAAAAGCGGGAGGTATGGCATTTGGGATGAATGCTTGTGATGCGGCATTTATCACAAAAGAAGCAAAAAAAATGGTATCGGTGCCGCTTGTTGTGAAACTTTCTCCCAATGCACACAATTTAGTTGAAGTAGCGGTTGAAGTCGAAAAAGCCGGTGCAGATGGGTTGAGTTTGGTAAATACTTTTAATGCTTTGGAGATTGATATATATAACAGACGAGCGATTTTTAACAACATAACAGCAGGACTGTCCGGTCCTGCAATTCGCCCTATTGCACTTCGTATGGTGCGAGAAGTCAGCCAAGCTGTAAACATTCCCGTAATAGGAATGGGAGGAGTACAAAGCGCAGAAGATGTTATAAAATTTATTATGGCAGGAGCACACCTTGTACAGTTCGGTACAGGTTCTTTCATCAATCCGATGATGGGATCGGAATTGGTTGAGGGTGTAAAGGAATATATGAAAAAAGAAAATATTTGCAGTTTTGATGAAATACGAGGAATTATTTAAAAAAACGGAAAAAATTATAACAACTGTATTTCAATGAACTTGCATTTAAATGCCACATAGCCATTTATTCCGGCAGGTAATATCCATAGATTTAATAAAGAAATTTTATATTTAAATGATATTTTTAATATCATCAAGCAGATGAGGATAAGGTTGAATAAAATAAAAGTTACATTTGAATAGAAATGTTTGGGAACCAATGGAAAAATTGAAAAAGGCATTGAAGAAAAATAAACATATATACTTAAATGCAATAGAAGGGTTTGGAAGTTTATTTGATGAAGTGTTTAACAAAAATATAGTTCAAAGAAATATTGGTATGGAAGGGAACGTTTATTGGAAAAGGAGAACAGTATGATTGAAATTTTAAAACAAACGGGAGCTTTGTTGGAAGGTCATTTTTTACTTACCTCGGGAAAACATTCCAAGCAATATGTGCAATGTGCCAAAATTCTTCGTTATCCCGATAAAGCGGCAGAGGTACTGCAAAGTGTCGCTGAAAAATTAAAAGCATTGGATTTAGATTTGTTAGTCGGTCCTGCCATGGGTGGAATTATCGTGGCTTATGAACTTGGGAGACAACTTGGAATAGAAGCAATTTTTACCGAAAGAGTAGATGGTCAAATGGAATTGCGCCGAGGATTTGAGATAAAACAGGGAGATAGAATTGCAATTTGTGAAGATGTTGTAACAACCGCAAAATCTTCAATGGAAGTCAAAAAACTGTTGGAGAGCATGGGCGGGGAGGTAATTGCCTTGGCGTCCATCATCGACCGTACGGCGGGAAATGTCGATATTGATGTTATAAGTGCCATTAAGTTGGAGATAGAGACATTTGATAAAGAAGATTGTCCGATGTGTAAAGCGGGAATGGAATATGTAAAACCCGGCAGCAGAAAAATAAAATAAAAAGATAAAAAGAGCGAGAAAAAATTAAAAATAAAATCAAAAGCGAAGTTCTTTTGGATATGCACCTTTTTTACCGGACAAATGGTAAAAAGGTTCATAGCAGAAAGAGAACTTCGCTTTTTTATATCATTCGGAGATTACCAAGAGATTGCTGAACTTTTATTATTTCAAATAAAAGTAACTGTCTATACACTCTAACACTTGATGGAACGGTAAATATGGCTATCAAGGTCAATTTTTTGGTTGCAGCAAACTGTTTATTGGATACATAGCAGAGGTGAAGGTATTAAAATTGTAAAGAATTTGACTATCGTAATACTTATGGAATTTTACTTTTCGGAAATCAATTTTATGCGGGAATTATTTTTTAGTCCTTCTACATTGGGATCTTTCACGATTTCATCTCCTTCGTTCAATCCGGTGTCAATTACATATTCGGAGGTACTTTCGTAAGAAGAGGTTACTTTTTGAAGGATTGCTTTTCCGTCTTTTATGACAAATACAGCTTTGTTTTCATCATCCGTTGTAAAAATTGCCGATTTTGGAATTGTGATGACATCCTGCATTTCTTTTAAAATAAAATTTAAGGTAACATCATAATTTGCTGCAAGTTTTAGATTTCCAATATTTTCAATAGATACGATAATTTTAACCTTTTTTTCATTTAAGCCTAAGCCTGAAATTTTATCAACCGCAAATTGATTGATGTCGCTTATTTTTCCCATTCCCAACAGGTCGCCGGAATTGGTTTTTTGTGTAATTTTTACTTTATCGCCTATATTGAGATATACTGCGTCGTCTGTTAGAACGTAACTTTCAATTTGAAGTTGATTTTCACTCATAAGAGTTATGGCAGGAGACTGTGCATGAACAAATTCACCTGTTTTAGCAAAGCACTCTGATACCATTGCATCCATAGGAGAGTAGAGGGCTCCTTTTTTTATTTGTTCATCAAGGAGTTTTATATTTTCTGAAACAGATTTTTCTTGTCCGGAATATACCTTGTCGGTACCGGATTTTGGTTTGCTTTGTTCGTAAAGAAGACTTAATTGTTTTTCTTGTGCTGCTTTTTTTAGGAGAAGTTGGTCATAAGAAAGCTGTATGTTGTTTCGTTCATCTTGTGAGATGGAACCGTTCTCATATAGTATTTTTGCATCATTCAAATTTTTTAAAGTAATTTCAATGTTTTTTTCCGTACTCTGAATTTCCAATTCTTGTGCGTCAATTTGCGCTTGATATAAAGTGGGATTGCTAAGCTCTCTTTGTCCTTGGATGCTCGTTTGTTTTCCTTTCAAATCTTCGATTTGATAATTTAAATCGGAGGTATCGACTTGCATCAGCAGTTGTCCTTTTTGGACGGAGGTATTTTCTTTTGCGGCATAGAGTACTTTCCCGCTGATTTCTGATGAAATTGTCAATTTTTCGACACTGCTTACGGTTCCCGTCTCTTCAATGGTGTGTTGTAAGGTGCTTTTTTGTATCGTATAAGGATGGACGGCAATTTTTTTGTTTAGGTTAATTAAAATAATTGCGACGGATAAGATACCGACAATGATTGCCAAAGTTAATTTGTATTTTCTTTTCAATTCTATTTTCCTGCCTTTCTGAAAAATTTTATCGGTTAAAACTTATTTTTGTATTACTTGCTTTTATTCTCTTTCTTTTAACACTTCGACAATAATGAATTCATCTATCTTCTTTTTGCCGATTTTTTGTGCCAAGAGAACGGCCAAAATTACACATACAGATGACCAAAGAAATCCCGACACATTCATAGGAGTGGGGATGGTAAACATATCGCTTGAGATTGCAAGAGATACATAGGTTAGAAATAATTTTGTCAATGGAATTCCGCAAAGCATTCCAAAAATAGCAATAATTTGTTGCTCCAGAGAGATAATTTGTGAAACTTCCTTTCGACTCATTCCCAAAATCAAAAGTGAGGAAAGCTCTCGGCTTCGCTCGTTGATATTGATAATATAGGAATTGTAAATTACGATAAAACACATCAATATGCTGAAACCGGCAAAGATATAAGTCATAAATCCAAAAGTTTGCAGGAAATCCAACATTTTTTTCTTCATGGTATCGCTATGAACGATATTTGATACGGTTAAGCTTTCATCATAGTCACTACGCAGTTGATTAATAAATTCGTTATTTGAGCGGAAGATGAGAGACGTTGCAATGTCATGTTGTTGTAAAAGCTCTTCCAAGGTATCTTGGTGCATATACATATTGGTTCCTACATTTTGTTTTATAATTTTCGAGATGGAAACTTTTTTCTTTTCCGGCTCCTTCATCAGATAACTTTTGATAAAAACACTGTCTCCATCATGAACTTGAAGGGTTTGTGCAAGTCGCTCGGAAATGAAAACTTCATCTTTCGTGATTGGAATGGCATTTTGTTTTTCATCTAAGATATGATAAAGTTGTGATTTATCGGGGACTCCGATAATAGAGGAGTCCTTGCTTATATTGTTGTGACTGATAGAGACGGGAACTTCCAGCAAAGGTTCGATTTGTGTAATTTCCGATTTTTTTTGAAGTTCCTGTATGGCGGAACTTTTTTTCACTACGGACTGAAAATGAATTTTTGCGTCATAGACCTCGCTGTAATTATATTTTTCCATAATTACATCATCACGAATTTCTGTCATGATGAAGATTGAAGATGAAAGTGCATAGGAAAGTGTAATCCCTAAAAAAATAAATAGACTACGTTTTCGGTTGCGTGAAATGTTTCGTAAAGACATTTTTCCAAAAGTATGGAATAAAAAGGACAACTTATCCAATAACGTTTTCTTTTGCGTATAGTTCGGTTCTTTCGATTTAAAAGCTTCGAGCGGAGATAACAGTAATACCTTTTTTGTTCCGATATATCCTGCAAGTACGGAGAAACAAGTTCCGAAGAAGAAGCTGATGACCATAGTTTTGATGTCCAAATCTTTAGAGATATACGGAAAATTGAAATAATTGTCATACATATCCACAATGGAAGATAACATTGGCAGAGAAAGGAGAATACCCAACAAAGAGCCTATTATTCCAAGTACGATAGAAAATTCCATATAGTGCAGATGGATTTGCTTGTTCGTGTATCCGAATGCTTTTAATATCCCGATTTGGGTTCGTTGAGATTGTACCAAGCGTTCCAACATCATAATTTGAATCATAGCTGAAATGAACAAAAATAAAATTGGAATGAAGGTGCTCATGGCTACCGCCTCATCAACCTCTCCGTCTACAATCGAATGACTGATTTGATTTTTGCGGGGAATCATTGAGTGTACCCCATAGTGTTTTAACATACTTTCGATGGAATTTGATACGTTTGAAAACGTATAGCCCGGTTTTAGAGTAAATACAATATTGTTGTACTGTGAATTTAAGTCGGAGAGCTTTTCCATCGTATTTAGTGAAGTAATTCCGACACCATAAGTATCATAGTTGGGAAGAATGTCTCGAGGGTCCTTCAATACATAGATAAATTCAGGACTTGCCCCCAAACCGCATACAGTAAAAACAGTTTCTTCTCCGTTTTTAATAATGTTTATTGTATCGCCTACTTCTAAATGATTGAATCGTGCGAATTTACTGTCCAATAAAATTTCATGCTTTCCGTCTTTTGGAAAGCTGCCTTTTTGAAGGAGAAATTGATTGATATGATTTATTCCCTCGTCATAAGAAAAAATTTTCAGATAGACATCATCACGACTTCCGGAAAAATTTATACGAGTTGTGACAATCGTATGTCCCTCCGAAGCTTGAACACCATCTATTTGTATGAGTGTATTCACTTTTTTGTAAGGAATGTTTTCCAATTCAACAAAGCCGTCTGCAAAATTGCAACTTTGATAAAAATCCTGTTGTGAAAAACGTAAATTTTTTCCGAGCATGTCGAACGAGGAATAAATCATAACGCCGATACAAATCAATATAATAACGGCGAGGTTGGAATCTTTTTTTCCCAAAAGGTCACGTTTCAGCTTTTTGTGTAAAATCATAAAACTTTCACCTCTGTTAAGACCTGTTATTTTTTAAAAGATTGGGATAAAGCAACTGTTTGCATTTATTTGCAACAATTCTTTCTATAATCTTATATTATTTACACATAATCTCTACAAGAAATTTCATTTATTTCTACCGGTTTTTTCGTGTAATCCATTATAATACTAATTCCTCAACGGAAATGGGGCAAGGATTTTCCTTAATATCGGTAATTTTTCCGTCCTTTATAAAAAATACACGATCCGCAATATCCGCAATGGCGGCATTGTGCGTTATGATAATGACGGTTTTTCCATAATCGGTATGAAACGATTTCAGCACCTTCAATATTTCGATACTGGTTTTGGAGTCTAAGGCCCCTGTCGGTTCATCGCATAAAAGCAACTTGGGATTTTTGCACAGAGCACGTGCAAGCGCCACCCGTTGTTGTTCTCCTCCGGACAATTGCATGGGAAAATGATGCAGCCTTTCGGCAAGACCGACGGAAGTAAGAATTTCCTTCGGGTTGAAAGGCTCTCTTGCAATTTCTGCACTCAATTCCACATTTTCCAATGAAGTGAGGTTGGACATCAAGTTGTAAAATTGAAAAACGAAACCGATATTTTCTCTGCGATATTGCGTAAAGTACTTTTCGCCTGCATCATGGAGGGGAACTTCATTAAAAAATAATTCTCCCTTTGTAAGAGCATCCATTCCTCCGATTAAATTAAGCATAGTGCTTTTTCCGGAGCCGGAAGGACCCAAGATAACCAAAAATTCGCCGTCATAAATATCAAAGCTTACATTGGACAGAGCATGAACCTCTACGGAATCCAAAAAGTACGTTTTATATATATTTTTTGCATGAATTAAAATTTCTTTCATTTTTATCACCATGTCATTTTAGTATAATAGTTAATATTGGCTAAACTAAAAATAATTATTTTATTTTTAGGAACGATATTCCTATGTTGTGTTGTATAGGTTGTTTGCATTTTTTGATATGTCA
>JBGZJG010000166.1:0-14492 GCA_041848665.1 Filifactor sp. | reverse complement strand
TAAAGCGGGTTATTTTTATATATTTGATTAAGAAATATATAAAAATTAAATTCTTTTAAATATTAAATTTATTTGATGAGAATAAAAATAAAAAATTATATAAATAGATATACATATATTTTATTGATAATATTTTTTAATTACAGGTTGAAATATGTAAAAACTGTGTTATAATTTTATTGATATTAATTATTATTAAAAATTGAACTGATGTGTAAACTGTATAGAAATTGTCGAAAATAATTTAAAAAGATAGTTAGATAACATTTTTGGTAAAATATATAAGTTGTTTTGATAGATATGTTGTAAGAAAAAATATATTTTAAGGTATTTGGGAGGATATTCCAAACTGTTGTGTACATGGACTAAGGGTCAGAATATGATTTTTGTGACTATTTTTTGGATATAGTTTTAAATTTGCCGTTGTAAACGGGAAATAAAGGAATGTGTTCACGATTTGGTGTGTTTTTACATAACTATCAAGGCAGAAAACATCAGGACGAGAAGTTAATTTTAGTTAATATTTCTTATAAAAATTAAGAAGGAGATGTTATATATGAAGAAGAGACAAATTTTTGGATTTCTCTATATGGTAATTGGTGTGTTGTTAATACTGGCACCGAACTATTTGGCGACTGTATGCCCTCCAAAAGATGACGGTCATTTTATGAAATGTAGATGGATGGGTAATAGTGTAATGGCTTTAGGAGCTGTGATTATAATTGGAGCAATTATTTTTATACTGCTTAAAGAGGATAGTGTAGCGAAAGGAATGATTTTTTCCAATATTATAATCGGCATTGTTACTTTGTTAATGCCTCTTAAAATTATCGGATGTTGTAAAATGCCTACCATGCATTGTAATACCCATACCAAGCCGATGGTAATTTTATTGAGCGGATTGTATATTTTACTCAATGCAATTTATTTGTTGAAAAAAGATAAGGCAAATTCTTAAAAAAATAACGGTTGTGGTACGTATGCTGATGTATTCTGTAAGTTTTTTAAGTGTTTGTAATTATTTTATTTTGGCATTTTGATTGGAGAAGAATATGTTTTTATTAGAGACAAGATCCCTTTCCAAAGAATTCAGCCGTGGCGGAAGAATGTTTTCGGTTGTAAAAAATGTTGATTTTTGTTTAGAAAAGGGTGAATTTGTTCATATAATCGGTCGTTCAGGAAGCGGAAAGACAACTTTTTTGAATTTGTTATCCGGGATTTTAAATCCTACTTCGGGCGAAATTTTGGTGGAAGGACAAGCTCTTGAGAGTATGGATGACGGACAAAAAAGTATGTATCGAAATTCGTTTATCGGATATGTACCGCAATCATTGGGGACTTTGCCGAATTTGACTGTATTGGATAATGTCAGACTTCCGCATTATCTGTTTTCTCGTAACGGAGATGGGAAGGAACGTGCAGCTATCTTGTTGGATTGGATGGGAATTCTTCATTTGAAAGATGAATTTCCAAACAGATTGTCCGGAGGCGAATTAAAGAGAGTGTTGCTTGCAAGGGCATTGATGAATAAGCCTAAAGTGATTATTGCCGACGAACCGACTTCCGATTTGGATTCTGATACGACAAAAGAGATTATGAAATTGTTTTCTAAGATAAATGAAGAAGGAATATCTCTTTTGATTGTTACACACGAGTTAGACAGTTTGCAGTATGGAAATAGGGTTCTTGTCATGAATGACGGGAAATTGAAACAACGACAGAATAGAGAAGAAGAGGAATTGAAATGAGAAGCAGAAATTGGAAAATAAATATACTTTGTATGTTTCTTTCGGCGATTTTTATTTGCGCAAGTATTTCTCCTGTTTTTGCGGGAGAAGTCAAATACAAAGATTGGGTTGAAGTTGCGGATGCAATGAGTGTACACCTAAACAATGCAGTGGATATTTATGAAAAAGGCGGAGAAAATGCTGCCAAAGATGCAACGGATTCTATCAATATTGCCTATTTTAAATTTTATGAAAAAATAGGTTTTGAAAAAACAGTAATGGCAAGAATTTCCGGCAAGAGAGGCTCGGAGGTGGAACACCAATTCTATCTTGCAAAAAAGTCCATTAAATCGGGAAATTCGATTGAAGAGGTAAAAAATGAAATTGATATGTTGATACAAATGCTTCATGAAGATGCAGTTGTATTAGATGGCGGGAATGAAAACACAAGTGAAGATTCTCAAACTTCTTCATCTGACGGGATGCTTGGATTAAATACTTTTATTTCCGTATTAGGACTTACTCTCAGAGAAGGTCTTGAAGCAATTTTAGTAGTTGCAGCAATTGCTGCATATTTAATTAAGACTAATAATAAAACATATTTGAAAAGCGTTTACATGGGAGCAGGGCTCGGCATTATATTCAGTGTTATTTTAGCTGTATTGTTTAATGTAATCGCAAATAAACTTGGCGAAAGTGCTTCCGGAGTAGGACAGGAAGTATTTGAAGGACTTGCGATGTTCTTGGCTGTAATTGTGTTGTTTTATGTCAGCAATTGGATGCTTTCCAAATCGGAAGTGGAAATTTGGAATCAGTATATCAAAGCAAAAGTGGAACAATCTATTACAAAAGGGAATATGATTACATTAGCCTTCACTGCTTTTTTGGCGGTAGCAAGAGAAGGAGCGGAATTAATCTTGTTTTTTCAAGGAATGCGTTCTAACATTGCAAATAATCCGTCTTATATGTGGGGAGGACTTGCAGTTGCAGTAGTGATTTTATCCGCTGTGTATTATGCAATCGCTAAACTAAGTGTAAGACTTCCGCTTAAACCTTTCTTTACGGCAACAAGTTGGTTGATGTTTATTCTATGTATTTCATTCATTGGAAAAGGAGTTTTTGAACTTCAAGAAGCAGGCGTTATCGGAAGAACTTTAATCCCTTCTATGAATGGTTTTACAATTGAACTGCTCGGGGTTTATGACCGTGTGGAAACGTTGATACCTCAAATTGTTTTATTAATAGTAACAATTATTTCTGTTATTTATCAAAATAAAAATAACAGGAAAAAGAGAGCTGAATTGGAATCAGCACAAACAAAATAAATTTTTATAGGAGGAAAATCATGTTAAGAAAGAAGAATTTAATAATGGCATTGTTATTTGGAGCAACTTTGGCTTTTGCTATGACCGGTTGTGGAGAAGATCAAGGAAATATGCCATCAAACGAACCGGCAGTAGAAGAACCTGCACCGACAGAAGGAACCGAAATGGACAAACCGGATGAAGCAGCAGCGCCTGGAGAAGATGCAGGATTTGAAGAATTTCCTATTGGAGATGACCAAGAAATAGGACCGCTTGTTATTGCAGGAGTTTATTTTCAACCGGTAGATATGGAACCGGCCGGAAACAGCTTGTCTAAAGAAGAAGCGGATTGTCACATTGAAGCGGATATTACTGCTTCTGAAGAAGGAGCAACTTTGGGTTATGGAGCAGGAGATTTTGTTCCATGGTTAAAAGTAAAAGCTTATATCAAAAAAGAAGGGTCTGATAAAGTTCAAGAAGTTGCATTTATGCCTATGAACGCATCAGACGGTCCTCACTATGGAGCAAATATCAAATTTGCAGAAGGATTGGGAAAATATAATGTTAAGTTTGAAGTTGCCGCACCGGGAAATGATTACTTGTTGCACGTGGATAAGGAAACAGGTGTAACAGGAAGATTTTGGACAGAACCGATTGTTGCAGAATGGACTGATTTTGAATGGGCAGGTCCACAATGGTAAAAAACTTTTTCCTTTGTTAGGAGAAGTATTGTAAGAATGATAAATGGAGGACCGAAAGTTGTTTCGGTCCTCTATCATCTTTTATAGGGGGGTGATCTTATTTTAAAAATCTTTATTAAAGTAATGGAAGCGGGTATTGCTTTTTCTTTAACTTTATCCATATTGATTGCATATTATCGAACGGAAAAAAAAGAAACGAAAAAATGGATTGTAGGTGCAAGTATTATACTTGGATGTATTGCTGCTATTGTATCTGCAATACTTCGTTCCATACCTCATTTGTTAAACAGGACTTCGTTTAGCTTTTGGAGTATGATTCCTGTCGTTACAGCGCTTAGTTTCATTTTAATTTTCATTATTTTTGAGAAAAGACTTAGAAAAAGAACCGGAAAATTTTATGAAATTGCATATACCTTCTCGCTTGCAGTGTATATAATCAGTTCCTTTTTTTATTACTTACCACCTGTTTTCATTCAGTTGAATAATTTTGTTTATTATGGAGAAAGTGCAATAAGTACGATGGTGCTTTTTCGGGTAATAGGCTATTCATTTGGAATTATGATGATGATTTTATCAGCAATAGCTTTGTACAATACGGGAATTAAGTTGAAGAGTAAACAGCTTGAAGTGGTTGTTTTGATAACACTGCTTTTAAGAGGGTTAAATCAGGTTATCGTCATTGTACAAAGACTTTATTCTGTGGGTATAATTCCAAAACGGGCATGGATTTTTAAAATTATTGCAACAATTGTAAATAAAGAGAGCTATATCACATTTATTGTTATGGTGTTTCTTGTAATTGTTCCGATAACATTATGGAAACAAAATATCCATATTAAGGAGCATTACAAAAATAATGCGGAGCTTAGGAAAATTAAGTTTCGAATGAGAAATTCAAGACATTGGGCACAGTTCTTTCTTGTTTTAATTATTATTAATTTATTATCACTTACTGTTGTAAAAAATTATGCAGGAAGAGAAGTAGCTTTGTCTAAACCCGAAGAGTATCAAATGGAAGAAGGAATGATTGTAGTTCCGCTTGATATGTTAGAAGATGGACATTTGCATCGATATATTTATCATTCTGCTGATGGAATTGATATAAGGTTTTTTTTGATAAAGAAGTCTCAGAATTCTTATGGGGTTGTTTTGGATGCTTGTGAGATTTGTGGTCCTTCAGGTTATTTTGAAAGAAATAATGATATTGTCTGCAAGCTTTGTGATGTTGTTATGAATAGAGGAACAATAGGATTTAAGGGGGGATGTAATCCTATTCCTTTTCCATATGTAGTCCATGATCAAAAGATAAAGATACAGACAAAAGATTTGGATGCTATGTCATATGTGTTTAAATAGGAGGAGAGAATATGTTTTTTAGGATGATAAGAGGTGCGCTTTTTCGTCAAAAAGGAAAAATGTTGATGATTGCGTTCACCATTGCACTTGGTGCAAGTCTTTCTACCTCCATGTTAAATACTATGCTTGGAGTTGGAGATAAGGTAAACCGAGAATTGAAGGCTTACGGAGCAAATATCAATGTCCTTCCGAAAGAAGCCTCCTTGCTGGACGATATTTACGGAATGGAAGAAAAAAAGAGTACAGTGCAAAAATATTTGAAGGAAGATGAACTTGGAAATATCAAAACTATATTTTGGGCATACAATATTGTAGATTATACACCTTACTTTAATGTATGGGTGGATGCGGATGATGATATCAAAGATGCAAAAATGGTAGGAACATGGTTTGATAATTATATGCAGCTTCCCACCGGAGAAGAAATTAATACAGGAATGATACGTCTCAAAAATTGGTGGGAAATTCAAGGAGAATGGTTATCGGATGAAGATGAGGATGCTGTTATGTTGGGCTCGGTATTTGCTGCAAGGAATGCGTATAGTCTTGGAGATGAACTGGAGATAAAGACAGAACACTTCACAAAAAAAATGAAAGTAAAGGGAATTTTTAATTCGGGAAGTGATGAAGATCAATATTTATTTGTGCCGCTTAAAATTGCACAAACCTTTGCAGATAAACACAATGTTATAAACAGAGTGGAAGTGAGTGCACTCACTACACCGGACAATGATTTGGCAAGAAAAGCTGCAAAAAATCCTCTCAGTTTGACGATAAAAGAGTGGGAAGTTTGGTATTGTACCGCTTATGTAAGTGCAATATGTTATCAAATTCAAGAGGTTATGAGTGATTCTGTTGCAAAACCGATTCGACAAGTTGCTGAATCGGAAGGAGATATTTTGAATAAAACAACGCTGTTGATGGTCTTGATCACTATTTTGAGTTTAATAGGTTCAGCACTTGGAATATCAAATCTTGTTACAGCGGGAGTTATGGAGAGAAGTGCGGAGATAGGACTTCAAAAAGCGGTAGGTGCAAGCAATGGAAAGATTATAGGAACAATATTGACCGAGATTATGCTAACAGGCATTTTAGGAGGAATTGCAGGATATTTTGTAGGATTAGGTCTAACACAAATTATAGGTTATAAAGTATTCGGTTCAGCGATTGCACCTGCACCGATGGTAATACCCATCGTTGTTATTTTAATTTTATTAGTGACGATTTTGGGAAGTATTCCATCTATAAAATATCTTTTGAAATTAAATCCGACTGAAGTATTGCATGGAAGATAGGGGGAAGGACTTATGAGAAAAAGGAGCATGTATTGGCGTATGGTGCTCGGTTCACTTGCCAGAAGGCGTTCCAGAATGTTGACGGCACTTCTTGCTATTGCCATGGGTGCGACAATTTTATCAGGCTTGGTTACAATTTATTATGACATTCCCAGACAAATGGGGAAAGAATTTCGTTCCTATGGAGCAAATATGCTTATTATTCCCACAGACTCCGATAAAAAAATCACACAGGAGCAGTTGGAAGAAATTAAGAATTTTATTCCTTCGGATAAATTGGTTGGAATGGCACCGTATATTTATCAAAATGCAAAAATTAATGAGCAGCCATATATGATTGCGGGAACGGATTTAAAACAGGCAAAGGAGAACAGTCCATATTGGCTTATTCATGGACAATGGCCTGAAAACGCAAAGGAAGTTTTGCTTGGAAATGAAATCTCTAAAGTGATAGGACTAAGTGCGGGAGATAAAGTAACAATAAATACACCAAAAGAAGATGGAAGTTTAACTGCAACTGATTTTATCATAACCGGAGTGGTAACGACGGGAGGAAAAGAAGAAGAATTGATTTTTGCATCATTGGATGATTTGAAAAATATCATATCCGAAACAAATTTGGATGTTGTGGAATGTAGTATTGAAGCGGAACAAGGAGAAATACAGCAAATAGTGGAGAATATTGCAACAGCTGACAAAGATTTGACGCCTCAAATGGTAAAGAGAGTTACTGAATCACAAGATATTGTACTTACAAAATTGCAGGCATTGGTTTGGATTGTGACAGTCATTGTACTTTTTATTATTATGATTTGTGTTTCCACTACCATGATGGCAGTTGTGATGGAAAGAAGAAAAGAAATCGGGTTAAAAAAAGCATTGGGTGCATCTAATAAATCGATTGTAACGGATTTTTTGGGAGAAGGAGCAATTTTAGGGATTGCAGGAGGTGCTTTAGGAATTTGTTTTGGATATGTTTTTGCACAACAGGTAAGTATGAGCGTTTTTGCTCGTAAGGTCAGTTTTTTATGGACTCTGGTTCCGATTACCATTATTGTTTCGGTAATTATAACTGTGCTTGCGTGTATGCTCCCTGTCAGCAAGGCGGTAGACGTTGAACCTGCATTAGTATTGAGAGGAGAATAGGGGGAAATAAAATGAATATACTTACATTGAAAGATGTATCAAAGATATATGGAGAATTAAAAGCACTTGACCAAATTAATCTCAATGTGGAAAAAGGAGAATGGCTTGCTATCATGGGACCTTCCGGAAGCGGAAAGACAACCATGATGAATATTATAGGCTGTATGGATAAGCCGTCAATTGGCGAGGTCATATTGGAAGGGCAAGATATTTCAAAATTATCTCCAAAGGAATTGACCGTTATAAGAAGAGATAAAATAGGTTTGATCTTTCAACAATTTCACTTGGTAAATTATTTGACTGCCTTGGAAAATGTAATGATGGCGCAGTATTATCATTCTATGCCGGATGAAGAAGAGGCGATGGTGGCATTAAAAGCGGTCGGCTTAGAAGATAGAGCTAAGCATCTTCCTAACCAGCTTTCAGGTGGAGAACAGCAGAGAGTTTGTATTGCGAGAGCATTAATTAATCATCCTGCACTTCTCCTTGCAGATGAACCGACGGGAAATTTGGATGAAAAAAATGAATATATGGTAATGGATATTTTTGAAAAACTTCATAATGCAGGAAGTACCATTATTGTTGTAACACATGACCCGGAAGTGGGAGATGAAGCGGAACGAATGGTAGTGTTGGAGCATGGCAAAATTGCACGTGAAGAAAAGAAAAAAAGACAGAGACCGATTATTACAACAAATGAATTAAAGGAGTTTATAGAATGAAAAAAATAGCAGTATTAATGATGTTGCTTCTTGTTTTAACAGGTTGCGGAAATAATCAAGGTGAAAAGACCGGACTTTCTTATAAAGACGGAAACTATACCGGAGAAAGCGGACCTGATGAATGGGGTGGAAAAATTGTTGTCAGACTTACCGTTGAAGGTGGGAAAATTACAAAATGTGAACAGGACAATTTGAATTCTGAAGGACAAGAAAAAAATGAGGAGTATGGAAAAACAGACGGCAAAATAACAAATCCCGGATTGTACAAAATTGCACAGGGAGCTGTGGAATTTGCCAAAGAATATCCAAATAAATTGGTTGAGACACAAGATATTGAAGAGGTAGAATCGATTAGTGGAGCTACGGTTTCTCATAAGTCTTTCACGGAAGCTGTGGACAATGCTTTGGAAAGTGCAAGGGAAAGATGATGAAAGATTTAAAGACATTAGGATTAGCAAAAAAGAATATTGCCAATAAACCCGGTAGAACTTATGGAATGATGATACTTACGGGAATCCTTTGCTTTATTTTGTTTTTAAGCAGTTTTTTGATATTGAGTTTGAAAAACGGGATGACATCTCTGTCTAACAGAATGGGAGCGGATATTATCGTGGTTCCTGAAGGGTATGACAGCAAAATAACAGGAGCGATATTAAGAGGAGAACCGAACAGTTTTTTCTTTGATGCATCCATTGCACAGAGAGTAAAAGATATAGACGGGGTAGAAAAAGTTTCTCCGCAGTTATTTCTTGCAACCTTATCTGCCGGGTGTTGTTCATTCCCTATACAAATTATAGGAATTGATTTGGAACAAGATTTTATCGTGACACCATGGCTTGAAAAACAAGTAAAACTTCCGTTAAAAGAAGGAGAGATTGTTGTTGGAAGTAACATTTCCGGAGACTATCAGTCAAATGTAAAATTTTTTAATCAACCCTTTGCTATTAAAGGGCGGCTTGCAAAAACCGGAATGGGCTTTGACAATAGTATTTTTATGTCAATGGAAGATACGAAAAAATTGGCAAAAGAGTATGAAAAAATTTTGGGGCATCCCATAGCAAAACAAGATAATTTAATTTCTTCGGTAATGGTAAAAGTTCAAAAAGGAGTGGAACCGAAAGAAGTTTTTCGTAATATTTCTCGGGAATTTAAAGGAGAATCAGTTTATCCCCTCTTAGCGAAACAGATGATGTCCAATGTTTCCGAGAATATGCAGAGCTTGTTGATGTATATCTATGCATTGATTGCATTATTGTGGATTTTAGCCTTTTTTGTCCTGACTTTAGTGTATTCCATATCAATCAAAGAAAGAAAACGTGAGTTTGCAATGTTTCGAATTTTGGGAGCTACCAAAAAGAAATTGAAATCCATTTGTTTAACTGAAATTTTATTGATAAATAGTACAGGAGCATTGTGTGGTTCATTCTTTTCTTTTATCATTGCTATTCTATTTGGAACAGCATTTAGTCAGACATTGAAAATGCCGTTTTTAGCACCGAATCTTGGAGAATTATTCCTCATTTTGTTTTTGACTGTTATGATAGGGTCTTTGCTTGGTCCGGCTGCATCAATCCTTTCTTTAAATAAGATGGAGAAGATGGAAATGGGGTTATTGCTTAGAGAAAATGATTAGAATAAAGAAGATATCTTCTATAACTGTTCTACATTTCAAAAAAATATCGGGAATAAGAATAGCTTGGAAAACGCTGTCTTTAGAGACTTGTTTTCCAAGCTATTTTCGTTTTTTGTCAGATTAATAAAGAAACTATTTTACAACAATGTCTTTGGAATTTTCCCATAATCCATGGATGTTGCAATAACTTAAAGCAATCAGTTTTCCGGAAGAAGGAAGTTTTATGCCGAAAGTAGCTTTCGGTTCGGTAAAGGCTTCTGTTTCTCCGTGAGAACCGAATTTTACATCTGCTAATTCGATTACATTTTTTTTGCCTTCCGGTACAAAAAATAATTTGAACCAAGCAATGTAGTGTTCCGGTGTATTCGGATGAGAAATTGCATCTCCGATTGATAAAGTAACATCGGTTACTTCGCCTAATGTGAAAGTATCCGGACAATTAATAACCGGTACATGTTTTTCGCCTTTCCAATCTCCTGTTTTAATAAAATCTTGTAAAATACTCATCGTTAATTTCCCCCTTAAAATTTCTATTTTTCACTTGCAATCAATTTATACCCAATACAAAGCGAAAATAACACAATTTTGAATTATTATTTGAATAGGGTCTTGATTATAGATATAGGTTTTGTGAGTTTAAAAATTTTGGAGATGATAGTGAATAAAGAATACAAAACAGCGTATCATAAAAAACGGAACAAATACGGAGCAGGTGATATTTTCATACGAAACTCTATTTTATAATATAGACATGGGGTATCATGATGAAAAAAATAGAATAGCATTCGAAAACAGTAGATTTTATCATAATTTCCATTAGAGATTGGTCAAACTTTCATTATAGGGGTTCTTTCGTTGTAGGGGAATAAAAAATGTGATATAATTTTTTTGGAAAAAGTGAAAGAGCGAAATAGGGGGATAACTGAAATTATGCAAGGTGCAGAGCGACTTTTGACTTCGGGGTCTGTCAAACAAAAGATTGTTCGGTTTGCAATCCCGATTTTTTGGGGAAATTTGTTTCAACAGTTATATAATGCGGTCGATTCATTGATTGTCGGAAATTACTTGGGGAGTAATGCATTGGCAGCGGTCAGTTCTTCGGGCAATTTGATTTTTATGGTGGTCGGATTTTTTGTCGGGATAGCTTCCGGAGCAGGTGTGATTATTGGGAGATATATCGGTGCAAGAGACAAGGAGTCGATTGAGACGGCAGTACATACGACGGTAGCAGTAGGGTTGGTTTGCAGTTTTTTGATGACGGCACTTGGAATGTTATTTGCAGAGATGGTGCTTCGCTTAATGAATACACCGGATGAGGTACTTGCGGATTCAGTTGTGTATTTTCGAATTTATTTTGCGGGTTCGCTGGGTTTTGTGATGTATAATGTGTTTATGGGAATTTTACAAGCAGCGGGAGATAGTAAGCATCCGCTGTATTATTTGATTTTTTCTTCTGTCGTAAATGTAGGATTGGACTTGCTTTTTATTGCGATGTTTCATATGGGAGTAGGCGCTGCGGCACTTGCAACCGTATTGTCACAGTTGTTTAGTGCGATTTTGTGTTTTATTCGCTTAATTCGAAGCAAGGAGGAATATCGCATTATTCCTTCCAAAGTATGTTTGGATATGGAGATGGTGGAATACATTGTTGCACAAGGGTTGCCCTCCGGACTTCAAAATTCCATCATGGGATTTTCGAATGTTGTGATACAGGCGTATATCAATGTGTATGGTGCGATGGCAATGGCGGGAATCGGTTCGTATGTGAAAATAGAAGGATTCATTTTTTTGCCGATTACAAGTTTTACAATGGCGTTGACTACCTTTGTCAGTCAAAATTACGGAGCAAAAAATCCGGAGCGTATTCGTGAGGGAACGAGATTTGGAGTTTTGACGGCAATGATTATGGCAGAAACGATGGGGATTTTGTTGCTCATTTTTGCAAAACCGCTTATCGGGTTATTTGACAACACACCGGAGGTAATTGGATATGGTTATGATCGTTGTCGGTTTGTTGTGCCGTTTTTTTGTTTGTGTGCCTATACACATGGTATGGCGGCAGTTTTGAGAGGTTTGGGGAAACCTGCAAAAGCAATGATGGTTTTCTTATTTTGTTGGTGTGTAATGCGTGTTATCATTTTGGCAGTTACGGGACTTTTTGTCCAAACTATTTTGACAACCTATTTCGTATATCCGATTACTTGGGTGTTAAGTTCCGGTGCATTTTTTTGGCATTATCGAACAATAAATTTGGAGAAAATGATGGTATAGTTTGGATTTTATTGAAAATAATATGGCTTGGGGGAAGTTTGAATGGAGCATAAGAATCATTTTAAAAAAGAAATCGGATTGGAGAATTTTGGATTTATCATCGTGTTTTTTGGAGTGTTTATAGTCTTGGGACAAAAGATGGGCGGAACGAATATGATGATGACTCTGATTAATACGAGTTACAGATTACTTATGGATGTTTGTTTTTACCTGATGGCAATGTCTGTATTGGCAGGAGCAATTTCCGCTTTGTTTTCTGAATTCGGATTTATTTCTATGGTTAATCGAATTTTGAATAAGCTGGTGCAACCGTTATATGGTTTGCCCGGAGCAGCTTCTCTTGGAATTTTAAACTGTTATCTGTCGGACAATCCATCTATTCTTACGCTTGCCAATGAGGATAATTTCTTAAGTTATTTCAAAAAATATCAGTTGCCGGCTTTGACTAATTTGGGGACTTCTTTTGGAATGGGGTTGATTGTGACAACTTCTATGATGGCATTGCCGGTGGAAGGAGCACTTCGTGCAGCGTTAATCGGAAATTTGGGGGCAGTAGTAGGAAGTATTATCAGCGTGAGAATGATGCTTTATTTTACCAAAAAGATTTACGGAACGGAAAAAACGGTAGAGAAAAAAGGCTCTGAATGTGTTCCGAAAGGAATGAGAACGATTCGGGAAGGGAGCATATTTTCCCGTTTTTTTGAAGCCGTTTTAGAAGGTGGCAAAAATGGGGTGGAAATGGGATTGGCAATTATTCCGGGAGTGTTGATTATTTGCAGTATTGTTATGGTCTTAACCCATGGACCGAGTGCACAGGGAATTTATACCGGTGCCGCATATGAAGGCATTCCTTTGTTGCCGCATATCGGTGAAAAATTAGCCACGATTTTGTATCCGTTGTTCGGTTTTCATTCTTGTGAGGCAATTTCCGTACCCATTACGGCATTGGGTTCTTCCGGTGCCGCACTTGGTGTTGTCAAAACAATGGCAGAACTTGGAAAAGTAAGCGGAAATGATATAGCGGTGTTTACCGCAATTTGTATGTGTTGGAGCGGATATTTATCTACACACATTGCAATGATGGATGCACTCGGCACACGAGAAGTTACGGGAAAAGCAATTATCAGCCATACGGTTGGCGGATTTTTTGCAGGCATTGCAGCACATATTTTATTTATGATTTTATGATATAACAATATTATTTCTGAATAAAACTATAAAAAAGCGTGGCGGTTATAAAAACGGCTACGCTTAGAAATTTATTTTTTTAGATTGTTTTAAAAATTTTGTATTTTTTAACGTAATGGTAAATAATACATGAGGATAAAGTGACAAAAACTACCGCCCATAACAAATATATGAAAAATTTCATGTGCGGATACATATCGAAAACGATTTTTGAAAAGTTGAAATTTCATGGAATAAATAATTCCACCGATAGTATAAATTATTCCACCAGTAAGCAGCAACAAAAAACCTTGTTTTGATAGTTTTGAGACAATTTGGGGAATGGAGGAGATACAACTCCAACCCATTGCAATATAAATTATGGAAGAAATCCACCTGGGACAATTAAGCCAAAGTCCGGTCAATGTAATTCCAATGATAGCAATAGTCCATACGAATAGGAGTAATCGTAATCCGTGGTGTTTCGATAGAACCAGTAGGCAAATTGGAGTATAAGAGCCTGCAATTAGAATAAAAATCATCATATGGTCAATTTTTCGCAAAATTTTATTTGCTTTTTCTGAGATGTTAAAGGTGTGATATGCACTGCTGGCACCATACAGAAGTATCATGCTCAGCATAAAGATACTTACACTTATCATAGAAATTTTTTTTGCTCCATGTGTTGCAATATGTGTCAGTATAAGCGGCATTAGAAAAATACAGGCGACAAATGCGATAAAGTGTGTAAGAGCACTACCGGGGTCTTTCACCTTAAACGGAAATGAGGTTGGAGCGAGAAGCGTTTTAGAGGAAAAATTTTTTATAGAACTTGAAGTATTTTTTATGGTGGAAATCTTTTTGGAAAAGTTAATATGAAATTTTTCTGTTGCATTTTGACGTTCTATCATAATATAATCATCCTTTCAGATAACAATCGGTTTTTCAAAAACTTATTACAAGTTATTATAAAATACATTTTGAGGTTTGTCAAGTGAATAAAAAATGGATTAATAACTTTTATTGACTTAAAAAAGATAGATTAAGTATAATGAACAATAGGTAGAATAAAAATCAAAAAATTGTGCAGAAAAATATATACTACAAGTACATAAAGGAGGATAAGTATGAAAGAGAAGCAAAGGCAAGAGTTGGTTTTGTCCGTTCAAG
>JBGZJG010000165.1:0-3786 GCA_041848665.1 Filifactor sp. | reverse complement strand
TTTATTTTCAATCTCCTACAATTCTAATTATTACTGACAGGACAGATTTGGATGATCAACTCTCAAAGCAATTTGTTTCCTCAAAAAAATTTATCGGAGATGAAAACATAGTTAGTATTGATTCGTGTAATTTTTCATGCAGAATACAAAATATAAAAGAGAAGTGAAAAAAGGCGAAAAAAGGCGTGAAAAGGCGTGAAAGTATTGAAAAATAATGTATTTTTTGTGTAATGGATTGTAAAAAAGTGAAAAAAATGAAACGGATTTTGAAAAATTTTTAGGGAGCCTGTGGGCTCTTTTTTGTGTTGTTTTTCAAATACTGTTTTAAAATGTTTTTAAATTTTAATGCGAAGTGTTCTAACGCCGTTTTACCAGTTGTTTCAAGATATGATTATTTGAAAAAGTTTTGAAAAGGTGTTTTAAAGTGAGTGCATTCTGCCCGGACTGGCTGTGTTTTAGTTTTTGGATTTATTCTGCGATCGGATCGTAACGGTGAGAGGGGTGATCTTCATGCTTAATAATGCGCGCTAAAGGGTGTAAAGCATTGTTTTTAAGCGTATTTTACGGGAAATGGAGCGGGAGTGGAATGGAGGTAAATGAGGCTGGACTGTTCGCTTTTTATTGTGTGTTGGAAATTTTGAGTTGGTGCGAATCTGTCCGGAAAAGTGTTCCAAGATGGTTTTTAAAATATAAAACTCGTTCAAATGCTGTTTTACCAATTGTTTTATCGTATATATTTTGTATTGAAAATGAGATTTTAATGGGAACTAAAATGCAATTTAATGGGAACTGGTTCCCATTAAGATAAATCAATGGATATAGCGACTCGTCTGATTATTTCAATGGGAACTATTTGTATCGTTTTTTATGATTTTACGAGTTGAATTTAAGATATTATTTAATAATGTGACAGAGTGTGGATAACATCTCTCTACTTATCAATATTTTGTGGATAAGTAGAGAGATGTAGGTAGGTTGCTTGCTTATATTATTTTGAATAAAAAAGTAAAGCGGGTAATTCTCAAAATGAATTCTTGAAGAAATGAAAAAACTATGCACACAGAACAGTGAACATAGTCTTTAAGTAGTAAAAAGTCAGTGAATTTCTTTACTTTGATGCAAATTGAGCTGTTCTTAAAATGAGTTGAGGAGCCAGATTGTAGATGTCATCGATATTTTTCAAATCATAGCGCACTGTTGTTTTATCTTCGGAAGGAATAAGAATATACTTTACATTATCTTTTAAGTAGATCCTGCAAACCCATCGGGTAACTTTTCTATCGATTACTATACTGAAGTAAGATAATGTATCTTTATAAGAAATGCGTTGTGCCTCAATCGTGCTACGGAGTATTGCTTTCACAATATGGAAGGCTTCCAATTCTTCTTCGGTGGTAGTAATTGGAGTATTATCGTCTGTCATTTCATCTGTATCTTCGGCGTCATCTACTACTTCAACAATACTACTTTGTGGTTCATCCTTGGTCAGGGCACTTTGGATTTTCTCGTTGACAAGTTCATTTATGTAAGAGCTGATCGAACGCTTTACTATAGGAGTGTATCTGTCTAATATGCTTTGAGTTTTCACGCCATCATAAACACCGCTGTTCAAAATAAATCGAATAAAATCATCCGAAGGATCAACAAAGATTTCTTTAAGGACATTCCGAATCAGACTCATGTATTTTAGCTCGGAAGCAGTGTTCATTATTTTATCTATGCTAAAATTTTCTTTGTGGAATTTTTTCAGTTCTACAAGTTGAGACTCTTTAATATCAAGCATATTTACTTCCAAGAAAGGAGTTTCATCCATTTTATTTGTTTCTTCCAAATCGGTGTAAAAACGATAGATAATTCCGTTTGTAAGAATTGCAAATTTGGCTTTTGAAGTACCGAAGTATCGGAAAAGTTGTGAATCGTGCTTCGTAAGCTTTTCTGTAACAGCCTTCGCTTCAATTAATATTACAGGGTCCCCTTCGCTGGACAATATAGCATAATCCACTTTCTCGCCTTTCTTTATTCCGACATCCGCAATATATTCAGGTGTAAATTCTTGCGGATTAAACACATCATAACCTAGTATTTGGAAAAATGGCATAATAAGTGATGTTTTTGTAGCTTCCTCCGTAAAAATATTGTCCATGATAGCTTTGGTTCGCTCGGAAAATCCTTTGATTCTTTCGTCAAAATTCATAATTACCTCCCCAAATTAAATTATTTTTTCTTAAAGCAAATGTAGATACTCTACTGGTATTCCTGTTATGTTGCTGATGTTGTCGTGGCTTGGATATTCCATCTGCTGAATTTCTTCTCGCCAAGGCCATAGCAGAAGATGAATAGCAAAACGATTTGCTTCATTCTCATACTTATTAAGATTAAAGAAAGTGTGGTTTGCCATCCACAATTTGTTGTAATCATGTTTCATCAAGATATGACCTAGTTCATGAGCGCAAGAATATTTGGCTTCTATTTCAGTTAATTCTTCGTTTATAAAAATAGTACGAATTCGGTAATTTGTTGCAGTAAATCCCTTTAAGCTTCCTAGCGGCGCACGAATAACCTTGATTCCTAAACTAGAACAGATTTCAAACGGGTCAGTCGTCCCTGTACGCTGTATGGTTTTCTTTACGCTTTTGACATATTTTTCTTGCAAGACCCGTCCTCCTTATTATTTCTTGTATTTCTTTGGTGTGAATTTTTCTTTGGCAGCTATTTTGCTCATACGCACAGCGGTCGCTAGGCTTGCTTTTACCAATTCTCGCGTTTCTTCATCTAGTATCTCGCCGTGCATCATTAAGTTTTCTTGATTCTCCAGATCAGCCTCAAGTGCTTCGATGCGCTTGGCAATATCCAACTCGTCTTTTTGGCTAAGAGTTGTGATTTTTGAATTGCCAAGCAAGTAGTCGGTAGATACATTAAAATAATTTGCAATTCTAATCTTAATATCATCGCTTGGAATACGCTTGTCGCTTTCATATTGAGATAAGGTAGAGCTATTTACATTTAAGAGTTCTGCTAATTCTTTTTGAGACAGTCTATGTTGTTCTCTGAGTCCTTTTATTCGGCTTCCTAATGTTCTCATATTACCTCCTTAATTTCACAATTTGTAAAATACTATACCGCATTATTTACAAAAAGAAAATATAAATTCACAAAAAGAAAATAAAATGCACAATAAATATTGACACTTCACAAATTGTGAAGTAAAATGAGTGTGATGAGGATGAAAGGAGGAGCGATGAAAAAAACACTTAGAGAATATCGAAAGGAAAAGGGATTGACGCAATCTCAAATGGCAGAGATGATAGGAATAGTAGTCAGCTCTTATAACATGTATGAAACAGGACAGAGGAGTGTTCCTATCGCAAAAGCAGAAAAAATTGCCACCATTCTTAATGTTAAAGTAGATGAAATTTTTTTGCCAAAAAAATTCACAACAAGCAAATAAAACCAACTAAAGATGTCGAAATGTGAAATATGATTTTGAGAAGGAATATTGGCAGAAAGGAGCGAGATGTGCTGACAGTAAAGGATATGGCAGAGTTGAAGGGCTGCACAGAAAGAAATATAAAAAAGTTAATACTGGATGGGAAGCTTCGTGCAATGGAGTCAAAGAATGAGAAGAATCGTAAGATGTACATGATTGATCCGGCTGATCTACCGGAGAAGCTGAAGATAAAGTATTATGCATCGCTTGGGATGGATTTGCCGAAGGAAGTGAGGCAATCGGATGCACTCAGAGCGAAGGAAGAGGGTCGAACGCTGAAACGGTTTGATGAGTTTTCT
>JBGZJG010000164.1:0-7686 GCA_041848665.1 Filifactor sp. | reverse complement strand
TGGAATATAATAAATTAAAAGGTCAAAGAAAGTCAAAGTCTATAAAATTTATTTCAAAACAAGTTTTTTGGAAAAGAAGTCTTGCAAAGGAAAAAGAGTTGCCTCAATTTTGTTGAAAGCAGAAAACAAAGAGAGCAGAAAAGAAAGGTTGTTTTTTTCGGAAGAAGGAAACGGCGATGGAACAATTTGGAAATGGAGATGAAAACGGTGGCAGTTTTAACAGATGTGATTGAGAGTTTCATTAAGGAACTGTTAAATCGGGAAACACAAGTGGAATTGAAACGCAATGAGCTGGCAACTTTTTTTGATTGTGCACCTTCACAGATAAATTATGTTTTGACTTCAAGATTTACGTTTGAAAATGGTTATATGACGGAGAGCAAGCGGGGCGGCGGCGGATATATTCGCATTATTCGCTTGAAAGAAAATGAAAATCATGACTTTTTAATCAATTTAGTTTCTGAAAAATTGGCACAGGGTATTTCTGAAAAAACTGCTATGAGAATCGTAGCGGCATTGGTGGAAAGGAACATTTTGGGGGAGAGAGAAGGACGAATCATTTCGGTGGTAATAAGTGACTACACGTTGGGAATTCCTTCACAGGATATGAGAGATATCTTACGGGCGAGAATTTTGAAGAGTGTTGTTATGAAAAGTTTGAATGAAAATCAGTAGGTAAAAGGAGGAGATTACTATGGTATGCCAACATTGTCATCAAAAACAGGCGACGGTCTATTACAGTCAGAATGTAAATGGAAAGGTAACCGAGGAAAATTTGTGTGCGGAATGTGCAAAGAAACGAAATGTAGGGATGATGAGTGCATTTGACTTTTCGGATTTGTTTACGGAATCTTTTGTAAGCAGGAGAATACAAAATAGGATAAGGGATAGGTGGCAGACTTTGGACAATATGATTTTTAAGACTTTTCCTAATTTTGAGTTGTCCGGGAGAGATAAGGATTATGCAAGGGAGACAACGGAACCGATTATTTTGCAAGTACCGGCAGAAGAAGAATTTTCAGCAAAGGATGTTTTGACAGGCAAGAAGGAGGAGCAAGAAAATTCGGAATTGAAAACTTTGAAAGAGCAACTAAAGATTGCGATAAGAATGGAAGAATATGAGAAGGCAGCCGAAATCAGAGATAGGATTAAAGAGAAAAAAGGCAAAGGAGTTGAAGAAATATGATGGAAAATTTTACGGAAAAAAGCAGACGTGTTATTAAGTTAGCAACGCAAAAAGCGGCAAACTTGGGACATGGGCATCTTGGAAGTGAACACTTATTGTACGGGCTTTTGGCGGAAAATGCAAATATTGCTTGTCAAATTTTAAAAAAATACCGTTTAACGGAAGAGCTTTTGACAAAAATGATTGTCGCATATAACGGGCAGAGTATGGAAAAGATTACACAAGTGGAATTAACGGCGAATGTTAAAAAAATTATTGAAATCAGTACGAGAATTTCACAACAGCTTGGGCAAAATTATGTAGGAGCAGAGCATCTTTTGCTTGGAATTTTGCACGAAGGGGAGAATGTTGCATATCGCATTTTGCGAGAAGTTGGCATCAATCCTTCTTTTATCGAAAGAGAAGTGATAGAGTATTTGCAAATGGAAGGAATGAATGAAAAGACAGGCAAAGTGAAAACAAATGAAAGCGGAGAAAATGCACCGACAATTGATGAGTTTGGAGATGACTTGACAAAAAAAGCGGCGGATAAGCGATTGGATCCGGTTATCGGGAGAGATAAGGAAGTGGAACGAATTATCCAAATTCTCTCCAGAAGAACGAAAAATAATCCTGTTTTAATTGGAGACCCCGGTGTAGGAAAAACGGCTGTTGTGGAAGGTTTGGCACAGAGAATTGTAAATAAAGATGTTCCCGAAACGTTGCTTAACAAGCGGATTGTGAATTTGGAAATGGGAGCTTTGGTAGCAGGCTCCAAGTATCGCGGCGAATTTGAAGAACGTATCAAGAAGGTAGTAGATGAATTGAAAGCGAATAAAAATATCATTTTATTTATTGACGAAATTCATACCTTGGTTGGAGCTGGTGCGGGAGAAGGCTCACTTGATGCGGCGAATATTATGAAACCGGCGCTTGCAAGAGGAGAAATTCAAGTTATCGGAGCGACGACGATCGAAGAATACCGAAAGAATATTGAAAAAGACAGTGCTTTGGAACGACGTTTTCAAACAGTAATGGTGGAAGAACCTACGCAGGAAGATACACTCAAAATTTTGGAAGGAATTCGTGACCGATATGAGGCACATCACAAAGTGAAAATTACCGGAGAAGCGATGGAAGCGGCGGTTAAGCTTTCCAGCCGATATATTACGGATCGCTTTTTGCCGGACAAGGCAATTGACTTGATTGATGAGGCGGCATCCAAGGTAAGATTGCGAAAATACACTCAACCTACCGACCTTAGGGATATAGAAAAAGAATTGGAAAAAATTCATAGTGAAAAGGAAGAGGCGATTGCAAATCAGGAATTTGAAAAAGCGGCAGTTATGAGAGACAAAGAAAGAGAACTCAGAGAGCACTTAGAGGAAAGTAAGATACAATGGGAGAAAAAGAGCAAGATAAAAGAGGGCGTTGTCCTTGATAATGATATTGCACAAATTGTTTCCGAATGGACCAAAATTCCGGTTGACAAAATGCAGCAGGAAGAAAGCGAAAAGCTTTTGCATTTGGAAGAGCTTTTGCATGAAAGAGTAATCGGACAAGATGAAGCGGTAGTGGCAGTTTCCAAAGCAATTCGTCGTGGAAGAACCGGATTGAAGGATCCGAAAAAACCGATTGGGTCCTTCCTGTTCTTAGGACCTACGGGAGTGGGCAAGACCGAATTATCCAAGGCTTTGGCGCAGGCGATATTTGGGAGTGAAGAAGATATCATTCGTTTGGATATGAGTGAATATATGGAAAAACACAGTGTTGCAAAACTTATCGGTTCTCCTCCGGGATATGTCGGATATGATGAAGGAGGTCAGCTTACCGAAAAAATAAGAAGAAAACCATATTCGGTTATTTTACTTGATGAGATTGAAAAAGCACATCCCGATGTATTTAATATGTTGTTACAGGTGTTGGATGATGGGCGTTTGACTGACTCGCAAGGCAGAACCGTAGACTTCAAAAATACAGTTATTATCATGACCTCGAACCTTGGGGCAAGCGTTCTTTCAAAACAGAAATCAATGGGCTTTGATACTTCTGAAAACCATGAAGAAAAGGAACATTTCGAATATGAAAAGATGAAAGAAAATGTTATGCAGGCAGTAAAAGCTTCCTTCCGACCGGAATTTTTGAATCGAGTGGATGATATTATCGTATTCCATGCACTTCGAGAAAAAGACATGCATGCGATTGTAGGCTTATTGACAAAAGAGCTTCAAAAACGTTTGAGTGATAGAGAAATTAAAATTAATATTACCAAAGAGGCGATGCAATTAATTGAAAAAGAAGGGTTTGATGTTGAATATGGAGCAAGACCGTTGAAACGTGCACTTCAAAGAATGGTGGAAGATGAAATTTCCGATCGCATTTTGAAGGGAGAAATTAAAAATCGAAGTTTTGTAAAAATTGTAGTGAAAGAGGAAAAATTGGATTTTGAAATTTCTTATGAAACACAAACGGAACAATAGTTTTATTGTGTTGCGGATGTGAAAAATTTTCACATTTGTAACATAGATAATACGAAACACCTATTCCTATCATAAAAAACTACTTTCTATGAGTTATCTTTTTTATCATATCTTTGGTAAGTAATGGGGTTGATCCAAAAGTAAGTTTTTGAGAAAAAAATAGAAAATGAAAATGGCTAAGCTTCAACATTTCGTTTGTTGGGTTTAGCCATTTTTTTATTTTTAGGGATTTTTGAATCAGTTTCATAAAGAGGAAATTTCATAACGAACAAATTTCTCATACAAATAGATATTTGATGGAGTAAAAAAACAGCAAAAGCTGTGCTTATATTTTTGATGGATAGTACCTGATACGAAATACAGATTTTATATACTTATTTATAGGCTATTATCCGAACGGTTTATAGTAAATTGGATATTTTTCATGCAACATGAATAAGCGTTTGTATTTTCAAGGGTATGTTGTTATGCGAGGACGGTTTTCTGGGGTTAAATTTCAGTATTGACAGGCAAAATTTCTCATAAAAAACGAATATAGGTTAAATTTTTAAAAAAGCTTGCCAATCCGATGAAAGAATGATAGACTTATTAAGTATGCAATTTCTGAAAGTGTGCTTTTTTTGAAATTGTATTGCTTGTCGTAAGGCAAGAATTTGTAAGGCTAAGTTGAATTCTTAGCACAGGCAAATACAGTTGGCGGCGTAAAATAAACAAAGAGGAGGTGTACAGATGCCAACCATTAACCAGTTAGTAAGAAAAGGAAGAGAAGCAGTAGAATACAAATCAACGGCTCCGGCTCTTCAAAAGGGTTTCAATGCTCTTAAAAAGAGAGGAACAGATTTGAATTCTCCGCAAAAAAGAGGAGTTTGCACAGCAGTAAAGACAGTAACTCCGAAAAAACCGAACTCAGCACTTCGTAAAGTTGCCAGAGTAAGATTGACAAACGGAATTGAAGTTTCCGCTTACATTCCGGGAGAAGGACATAACCTTCAAGAACACAGCGTTGTGTTAATCCGTGGAGGAAGAGTAAAAGACCTTCCTGGGGTTCGTTATCACATCGTTCGTGGAACATTGGATACTGCAGGAATTGAAAAGAGAAGACAAGCAAGATCCAAATACGGTACCAAGAGACCGAAACAATCCGCTAAATAAGAAAATGTATTGTGTCAGTGCATTCATATATAAAGATAGAAGTATGGAGGCACGAGCGGCATAGAACATGAGGATGTCGAGTACCGATGATCTAATTCAAATTATTAAGGAGGGAAGAATAGTGCCAAGAAGAGGTAATATTCCAAAAAGAGAAGTTTTGGCAGATCCATTGTACGGAAGTAAAGTGGTAACCAAACTTGTAAATAACGTCATGTTAGACGGTAAAAAAGGAACTGCTCAAGAAATTGTTTATGGAGCATTCGAAGAAATCAAAGAAAAAACGGGAGAAAATCCGTTGGAAGTATTTGAAAAAGCTATGAACAATATCATGCCGGTATTGGAAGTTAAGGCAAGAAGAGTCGGTGGAGCAAACTATCAAGTTCCGGTGGAAGTACGTCCGGATCGTAGAGAAACTTTGGGGCTTCGCTGGTTGGTTCGTTATACCAGAGCAAGAAACGAAAAAGGTATGAAATTAAAACTTGCAAGAGAAATTATGGATGCGGCAAATGGAACCGGAGCATCTGTGAAGAAGAGAGAAGATACACATAAAATGGCAGAAGCAAATAAAGCATTTGCACATTATCGTTGGTAATTATTTGTGAATATTGAGAAAGGAGTGGCGTTTTAGTGCCAAGACAATTTCCTTTAGAAAAGACAAGAAATATCGGTATCATGGCGCACATTGATGCCGGAAAAACAACTACAACAGAACGTATCTTGTTCTATACCGGAAAAACTCATAAGTTGGGAGAAACTCACGAAGGTGCATCTCAAATGGACTGGATGGAGCAAGAAAAAGAAAGAGGGATTACGATTACCTCTGCTGCAACAACAGCACAATGGAAGGGACATCGTGTTAATATTATTGATACACCGGGCCACGTTGACTTTACGGTGGAAGTGGAACGTTCTCTTCGTGTATTGGACGGCGCAGTTGCAGTATTCTGTGCGAAGGGTGGGGTAGAACCTCAATCCGAAAACGTATGGAGACAAGCGGATACTTACAAAGTACCGAGAATTGCTTTTGTAAATAAAATGGATATCATTGGAGCAAACTTCCTTAGAGTTGTTCAAATGATGAAAGACAGATTGGGAGCAAATGCTGTTGCTATGCAACTTCCAATTGGTGCGGAAGATACCTTTGAAGGTATGATTGACCTTTTGACCATGAAGGCATACGGAACCAATGACAAATTGGGCGTAGAAATGGTTGAAATTGAAATTCCAGAAGATATGAAAGCGCAAGCGGAAGAATACCGTGAAATTATGGTGGAGGCAATCGCTGAATTGGATGAAGAGTTGACCATGAAATTCTTGGAAGGAGAAGAAATCTCCGTAGAAGAATTAAAGAAAGCACTTCGTAAAGGCGTTATCGAAACCAAAATCAATCCTGTATTCTGTGGCTCCGCTTATCGTAACAAAGGGGTTCAATTAGTGCTTGATGCAGTAGTAGAATATATGCCGTCTCCGGTTGATGTACCGGCTATCAACGGTATTTTGGAAGACGGAACGGAAGAAGTTCGTCATTCTTCTGATGAAGAACCGTTCTCCGCTTTGGCATTTAAAATCATGGTAGACCCGTTCGTAGGAAAACTTGCATTCTTCCGTGTGTATTCCGGAACTTTGCAATCCGGCTCTTATGTATTGAATTCTACCAAAAATAAAAAAGAGAGAATTGGTCGTATCTTGCAAATGCACGCAAACTCCAGAGAAGAAATCACCGAAGTATATGCCGGAGATATTGCGGCGGCAGTAGGATTGAAAGATACTACAACGGGAGATACGCTTTGTGATGCAGGTCATCCGATTATTTTGGAATCTATGGAATTCCCGGAACCGGTTATCTCTGTTGCAATCGAGCCGAAAACAAAGGCGGCTCAAGAAAAAATGGGTGTTGCACTACAAAGATTGGCAGAAGAAGATCCGACTTTCCGTGTTCGTACGGACGAAGAAACCGGTCAAACAATTATCTCCGGTATGGGAGAACTTCACTTGGAAATCATCGTAGACAGATTGCTTCGTGAATTTAAAGTAGAAGCTACCGTAGGGGCACCACAAGTTGCTTATCGTGAAACCATTCGTCAAGAAGTGGATATCGAAAACAAATATGCAAAACAATCCGGAGGACGTGGACAATACGGACACGTTAAGATTAGAATGTTCCCACAAGAACCGGGTGCAGGTTATGAGTTTGTTAACAATATCGTTGGAGGAGCAATTCCAAAAGAATATATCGGACCGGTTGATGCAGGTATTCAAGGTGCTATGGAAGCCGGAATTTTGGCAGGCTATCCGGTTGTAGACGTAAGAGTAGAGCTATATGATGGTTCTTACCATGAAGTCGACTCTTCCGAAATGGCATTTAAAGTTGCCGCATCTATGGCATTCAAAGACGGTATGAAGAAGGCAAATCCTGTATTGTTGGAGCCTATTTTCAAAGTTGAAGTTGTAACACCGGAGGATTACATGGGAGACGTTATGGGAGACCTTAACTCTCGCCGTGGAAGAATTGAAGGAATGGAAGCAAGACAAGGGGGAGCACAAGCAATCAATGCGATGGTTCCGCTTTCTGAAATGTTCGGCTATTCGACTGACCTTCGTTCTTCAACACAAGGACGTGCAACTTATACAATGATTTTTGATCATTACGAAGAAGTTCCTAATTCCATTGCGAAAAAGATTATGGAAAAGGGAGAATAGTTTTGTTTTCAAACTTTTTGAAATAAAATATTAATTCAATATCATAAATTAAAATTTTAGGAGGAATAAAAATGGGAAAGGCAAAATTTGAAAGAAGTAAACCACACGTAAACATTGGAACCATCGGACACGTAGACCATGGAAAAACAACATTGACAGCAGCAATCACGAAAACATTATTTGACAGAT
>JBGZJG010000163.1:0-3749 GCA_041848665.1 Filifactor sp. | reverse complement strand
TTTTTGTAAAAATATGAAAAAAATATTTGGTAGTTATAAAAAAAGCTTCTATATTTGCACTCGCAATTAAGGAACAGACGGTCTTAATAAAAATTGCAAGGAGGGTTGCCGGAGTGGTTAACGGAGCAGTTTGCTAAACTGTCGACCCGAAAGGGTCGCAAGGGTTCGAATCCCTTACCCTCCGCACAGAACACGGGGTGTAGCGTAGTCCGGTCATCGCGCCTGGTTTGGGACCAGGAGGTCGCAGGTTCGAATCCTGCCACCCCGACATAAGTTTATTAATTCTTTAAAAATTAATGGCAAGGGTGCGTAGCTCAGCTGGATAGAGCATCTGCCTTCTAAGCAGACGGTCAAAGGTTCGAATCCTTTCGCGCTCACAAACCGCCCCTATTTTAGGGCGGTTTTCTTTTTATATCCCCGAAAATACCCCCGAAAACCATTTCATTAAAGAAAAGCGTATGGAAAGTTCTCGAGAATATTTCTGTTTTCTTATGGTGAAGACAACTAAAATCCCCACCGAAAGAGTGGGGAGAAAACTATATACTTTTAATTTTTTCTAATTTTTGAAGATAGAAGTTTTTTAGTTTTTCAAAATCTTCTGATAGGAATTGGTTGTAATTTTCCTTTTTTTTCTTCTTGGAAACTACAGAAGTACTTTTTCCTATCGCTTCGGCCACTTGCCTTGATGATAACTGTAGTTCTTCTATAATGGAAAGTGTTTTTTTATGATAGTCTTCTTCCATAACTAAATTATTTCATCATTTATTTTAAGGTCGCAACCCAAAGTATTTACAATCACACAAAGCAAATCTGCATCAGGAGAAAATCTTCCAGCTTCTATTCGTTCCAGAGTGTTTTTGCTTATCCCTACTTGTTCGGCTACTTCTTCAATGGACATCCCTTTCTCTTCTCTCACCGATTTTAGAACATCAGCGATTTTGATTCTTTTTTCAAGTGCTTGTTGTTTATTTTTCATTTTCTTTAGAGTTTGAAAATTCTTTGTTTTTAAAAAGTGCTGCCAATCCACTAATTTGTTTTAACCTCAATAGTTCATCGGCATCCATTCCGATATTTTTCATTATCCAAGCATCTGACATACCAGATTGTGTAAGCTCGGAAACGATGTTTGTCATCAACTCAATAGAATGAGCTCCTCTCGCTCTATTATGTCTAATCGTTGAAGCCATACGGTTGGAAATATCTTTGTCAATCACAACCACAGGCAAACAGCCGTTTTCACGCTCGTAAATATCTTTGTGCGTTTTCATCACCGTATAACGGTGGAACCCATCAACAATTTCGTATTTGTCTTCAGCTTCCAAGTAATAGCATACAATAGGCATCGTGTAGCCATCCTCCTTGATGGATTGATATAGCAATTTCATTTCTGGCGGTGCTACAGCATTGGGATTATAGCTGTTGGCTTGTATTTTTTCAATAGGAATTGCCTGTACATTATACACAGGGCTTTTATATGTCTGTTTCATAATAAATTCTGATATTTTTCCATTATATTTTTGCGTCTTACAACTTCATTTTTTGTCTGCGAAAACCCCATATATTTACATAAATGGTCGTTTTTCATAATACAAATGCACATTCGTTTATAAGTAGGAACTAACTTAAAATCTTTGATATCAATATCATCAATATAGTCCATTCGCACCGGCAATTTGGTTGTTGCATAATTGGTTTCTTTTCCAACTTCAATTTTAACTCCTGCATCTTTGAGAGCTTTAATTGTTGCTTCGTCCAAAACACCGCCTTTCTCTCTCCAAAACTTGATTGAAGTTTGAAGTTTAGACAAATAATTTTGCCGAGTTTCTTCTGGTAAAGTTGATAATAAAAAGTGCATATAACTTTCCCAAGTATGCCCTTTGGGAAGTGTTATGGATTTCCAACCCATTGCCGTAGTTCCGCCGTAGATTCCTGTAAAGTTTACACCGTTCACACGACTTACCAATTTACCCCAAGTGTGTGGCTCTATCACTCGATAAAGTGATAAAGTCTCTTGTCCTTCCGAAAGGAACGGAGAAGCAACACGCATTTGGTCAATTCCCAAACCTGCTTGATAGAATAAATCGTATAGTTTGTTATAGGAAAAATCAAATTTTGCATTTGCTACCCAAACATCTTCCGAGAGCCAATCGTAAATAGGATAAGCATTATATACATTATCATAAACTTCTTTGGTCCAGTTTATCCCATTATAATTTTTATAATTCCTATCGGAGTGAATGGCCCTCCATCGGTGCAGACTTTCCTGTGTGCGAATGCCCACCAAAATAGCCGTTTTTTTTGCTCCGTTCCGTTCGTGAAGCCAAAGGGAAAATTTTTGCTGGAAATCATAATCCCACATATTTTCGTTATAAAACGGAAAATTTTCCTTTGTAAAAGCATTTTCGGGTAAATCTCGCACCCAAATTTCTTTTTGTTCTTCGTCCCACGGTCGCCAATACGATTGGTGCATACTGGTGCAGGTGGTTACCTTAAACGGAACACAAACTCGGTACACATCTAAAATATCCCAATTATCTCGAAGAACATCATCTACATACTGTGTTGTTAAATCGTATTGAGCTTCATAATCCAAATGGAGTACTGAAATGCGTTTGTTCAACTTATTATCTCTGATATACTTGATGCAGAGATTAAGCAAAACACCACTGTCTTTTCCGCCAGAAAAAGACACTGAAATATTATCGAACTCTTGGAAAATTATTTCCAAGCGTTTCATTGTTGCCTCATATACATTCATCATTCTTTCATTCTTAAATCTTTATCACTCGGTTTGTCTTTATAAAATTTTCCTTCTTCGGTGTAGTAATACACCATTTTGTTTTCAATAATAACCACAAGTGGAAAATCTTTACTGCTCCTATCAAACAGTAATATTTTAGCAGACTTACCTTCTTTGGTTACTACTTCTGCTCCTTCTTTGGCTTTTTTGAGTGAAAATTTTTTCATAACACATCCTTTAATTGTTCCCTGCTGATTTTCTTCAAATATTCCGATATACCTATTTTCTTTTTGTTGTTATCGGAAATCAATGTTTCCAATCCCACATCACCAGTAAGACTTAGATAACGACAATCCTGCTCTTGCCCTACACGATAATTTCTGTGCTTAGATTGAGCCACATCTCCGTAATCAAAGGTTTTATCGAAATACACAGTGTATGGCAAGTGTTGCAAATTCAATCCATAACTACCTGTTTTGTAATTCAAAACAGTAGCCTTTGGAAATCGCTTTTTACATTCTTCCATACTCCTTATATATTTCACGAAGATAATACTTTTTTCTTCGGGATATTTTTCAAACCATTTTTGCACGATTTTGAACTTTTCTTCTGTACAACAATAGCCGTGTTGCATTTTTTGCGTGAGTTCCAGAAAAAGATTGTTGTTAATCATCATCAGCTTCTCATCATCTAAATACTCTGTTTTTAGTAGATAATACTCTGTCTTAGAATCTTCATCTATTGTGTAATATTCTTCTTCATATAATTGTTGAATTTGTAGCTCCAAATCGCACTCGAAAACATATTGCCCAATTAATGAATACAGATAATCTATATTCTCATATCCCGTTATAAATTCTTTGGAATACTCCTTGTAACCGCCAAAACGCTTGGTAATGGTGGTGTACTTGCAAAAAGTATTCTTGAATTCAGCCAAACTCATTCGCAATATGCGAGGGTCGAGGAAATTCATCTGCGGATATAAATCCAACAAATCTCTGGTAACAGT
>JBGZJG010000162.1:0-5753 GCA_041848665.1 Filifactor sp. | reverse complement strand
TTCTGAAGGAAAGATATTTTCACTGATGCAATCGTACTGACTGTTTTGGAATTTCCAAACATAAGGCGGTGTCTTTTTTGATTGTCCAAATCGCATGAGTTGACTATATCGTCCTCATGCGTTTTTTTATGAAACTTTTTTGAATAAATAAAGGAGGATTGCTATGGAAGAAAGATTGGCTCTTATTGGAATTATTGTAGAAGACTTATCAAAATCAAATCAACTGAATGACATTTTACATGAATATGGTTCCTATGTAGTTGGAAGAATGGGGATTCCTTACAAAGCAAGAGGCGTTTCTCTTATCAGCATAATCATTGATGCTCCAAGCAATGTCATCAGTACCTTGTCCGGTAAGCTGGGTATGATTGACGGCATTAATGTCAAAACTTCTTATGCGAAAATAAAGGGAGACCATGAATAAGATTGAAGAAAAAATAAATCATATTCGCTGCGAAACAGAAATGGAAGAAAGCATTCTCTTTCTTTTGAAACTGGATGATTTTTCTCCTGTATTTAACTATGCGGACAAGGTAAATACATTGCACCATGGTCTTTTCGTCGATATTCGTGCCATTCTTGAATTTTCAAATATCTGCAAACGAAAATGCAAATACTGCGGTTTGAATTCCCAAAACAAAAATGTCCATCGTTATCGGATGAACCGAGAAGAAATTATTTCGACCGCACTGGAGGCTATAAAAGCAGGATATCGTACTTTGGTCATGCAATCGGGCGAAGATGATTTTTTTACAGCGGAATATCTTGGAGAAATTGTCAAAGAAATTAAATCTCTATCAAATGTTGCCATCACGTTAAGCTGTGGAGAACGAACGTATGAAGAATTAAAACATTTGAAAAAATGCGGTGCCGACCGTTATCTACTCAAACACGAGACGGCAGATACCTCTTTGTATTCCTTCCTTCACTCCTGCGGAACATTGGAAAATCGAGTACAATGCCTAAGAAACATCTATGAATTAGGTTATGAGACCGGAAGCGGATTTATGATAGGATTACCGAACCAAACTTTGCAAACGGTTACAAGAGATCTCCTATTGTTACGTGACCTAAAATGCCACATGGCAGGCATTGGTCCTTTTATTCCTCATCCCGATACCGTATTGAGCGCTTATCCGGCAGGCAGTACCGAACTTACCAAACGTGCAGTTGCCATTGCCCGAATTTTGCTTCCCAAAGCAAATTTGCCGGCAACAACCTCCTTAGGGGTACTTGACTCCAATGAAAAAAATAATATTTTTTCCTGCGGAGCAAATATTATCATGCGAAAAGTAACTCCACCTAATTATGTTCGGCATTATGAAATTTATCCGGGTGCAAAAGGGGTATCTGATATTTATGCGGAGCGCAAAGAGTTGGAAGACAGTATAAAGGCACTCGGCAAAATTCCAAGGTAATCCTTCCTATTTCTCTGAAAAAGAATGTTCTTCTGCAATCCTTTGTTGTTAAAAAAATTCATACAAATTGCTGAAATGCATTTTATACGAATACCTAATCGAATATTCACTCGAAAAATCATATCCGAATTTAGCGTTGTTTATTTTTGTCAAATTTAATGTGGCATTGAATTTCCCATCATAAAAGTAATATTTTTATTTACGGAAGATTTTCTTGCAGCTCAAATGAAACAACTTCATCGAAAGAGGAACCTCAGCCTTTTTTCTTTCGAGCTTTTAATTGTACTATACCTAATAAATTACTTGAAAAGGAGTGTTTGCTATGACCATTTACAAACCTGATTCTTCTCATGCGGAAGAATTTATCAACAATGCCGAAATTTTGGATACGATTGCATATGCACAAGAAAACAAAGACAATCTTCCCCTTATGAGACAAATTTTGGAAAAAGGGAAAAAACAAAACGGATTGACGCATAGAGAAGCCGCATTACTTTTGGAATGTAATGATGAACAAATTCTCTCCGAAATGTTTGCTTTAGCAAAACAGATTAAAGAGCGTATCTACGGCAGACGTATTGTATTGTTTGCACCGTTATATTTATCAAACTACTGCGTAAACGGTTGTGTATACTGTCCCTATCATCAAAAAAATAAACATATTCGCCGAAAAAAATTATCTCAAGAGGAGATTCGAAACGAAGTAATTGCACTTCAAGATATGGGACACAAGCGTCTGGCATTGGAATCAGGTGAGCACCCTATCTATTCTCCGATTGAATATATTTTGGAGAGTATTGACACAATTTATAGCATCCATCACAAAAACGGTGCTATTCGTCGTGTAAATGTAAATATTGCCGCAACAACGGTAGAAAATTACAAAAAATTGGAGCAAGCCGGAATCGGAACTTACATTCTATTTCAAGAAACTTACCATAAACCGACATACGAAACCCTACACCCGAACGGACCAAAACATGATTATGCTTATCATACGGAAGCTATGGACAGAGCAATGGAAGGCGATATTGACGATGTCGGAATCGGTGTATTATTCGGTCTATACAAATATCGTTATGATTTTATCGGTTTGCTGATGCACGCAGAACATTTGGAAGCAAAATTTGGCGTAGGTCCTCATACCATCAGCGTTCCTCGTATTCGCCCGGCAGATGATATTGATGTAAATGAATTTCCGGAAGCAATCGTTGATTCTCTCTTCCGTAAAATCGTAGCCTTAATTCGTATTTCCACACCATATACCGGAATGATTATCTCTACACGAGAATCCGAAGAATCCCGTCGAGATGTTTTGGATATCGGTGTATCCCAAATCAGCGGAGGTTCATCAACCAGCGTGGGAGGATATGTCAAAAAAGAACTTTTGGAAGACAACTCCGCACAATTTGATACCAGCGACAAACGAACCCTCGACGAAATTATCCATTGGTTATTGAAATTAGGGTATGTTCCAAGTTTCTGCACTGCCTGCTATCGTGCAGGAAGAACAGGAGACCGCTTTATGGCACTTGCTAAATCCGGACAAATCGGTAACGTCTGTCAACCAAACTCTCTAATGACATTAAAAGAATATCTCTTGGACTATGCTTCTCCTCAAACAAAATTACTTGGAGAACAGGTTATTCACAATGAAATGTTACACATCAAAAATCCCAAAGTACAAGAGATTGCAAAAGGATATATTGCACAATTAGAACATGGAAGCCGAGATTTCAGATTTTAGTCAAAGGAGATGAAGAATTTGCAACAAACTCCAAATTCAAACCGTATTCATATTGCTTTTTTCGGAAAAACCAATTCGGGAAAATCTTCCCTCATCAATGCCATTTCGTCACAAAAAATATCATTGGTTTCCGCCACCAAGGGGACGACGACCGATCCCGTATATAAAGCAATGGAAATTCATCCCCTTGGCCCCTGTTTATTGATTGATACAGCAGGTTTTGATGATAACAGTGTGTTGGGAGAACAAAGAAGTGAATTAACAAAGCAAGTCATTGAAAAAACAGATATTGCCGTTATACTGTTTTGTGACGAGGATTTTGAAGAAGAAAGCAAATGGATTTCTCTTTTCAAACAAAAAAACATTCCAATTCTTCCTGTCATTAACAAAATTGATATTGTTGACTCTTCGCCAATACAAAAAAAATTAAACAACACTTTGAACCTTGAACCGATTTTACTCAGTGCCGAAAACAAACAAGGTTTCGAACCTTTTTTTAAAAAACTTACAGAAATCGGAAAAACGTTAGAAAAAGAAATTTCCATCTGCGGACACCTTGTTTCTCCTGAAGATGTTGTTTTATTGATAATGCCCCAAGATATTCAAGCACCGAAAGGAAGACTCATTCTACCTCAAGTACAGACCATTCGAGATTTGCTTGACAATAAATGCATCGTAATTTCTACAACCTTTGAGCAATATGAGGCAGCCTTGGCTACGCTAAAAAATCCACCCAAACTAATCATTACCGACTCTCAGCTCTTTGCTGAAGTTTATCCGAAAAAACCGGAAGAAAGTCTCTTAACCTCTTTTTCCGTACTGTTTTCACGTTACAAAGGAGATATCGACCTGTTTATAAAGGGTGCACAAACCTTATCCACCCTCAATGAACGCTCTAAAGTTTTAATCGCCGAAGCTTGTGCACACAAACCTTTGCAAGAAGATATCGGACGGGTGAAACTTCCTCGATTACTTCGAAAAAAAATACATGAAAATCTAAAGATTGATATTGTATCGGGAAATGATTTTCCGCAAGACTTATCTACCTATGACTTGATTATTCACTGCGGTGCCTGTATGTTCAATCGTCGCCATGTAATGAATCGACTTGAAAAAGCCTCCAAATCCAGCGTACCCATCACAAATTATGGAATTGCAATCGCAAAATTGACCGGTATTTTAGAAAAAATTGATTATTAATATCATCTTCAAATAAAAATAACCCTCTTGATTTTAGAAACATTATTCTTATCTTCCTTATGTAATTGCTTTTTCCATCCTATTCCAATATGGGGTAATTTTATTTTCCGTCCTATTGACGTTAGCTCCCTTATGAAACAGGGTATATATACTATACCATATTACTTTCAAAGAAAAGCACACTCCATTTTTCGAGAAAGTGTATATGCTTTATGTACGAAACTACTTCAGAAAGGACGATGCCTTATGACATTTCAAGAATGGATTGAAAAATTCCACCCCGATTGTGAAGAAACTATGGTAGAGGAATTAATTTCGGACTACCAAGAATGGCAAAGAGGACACAGTGATTCCGTGTGCAATTTCTGCAAAACGGGAGAACTCCCCGAAAATCAAAATCTCAACGGTCTTCTATAAAATGGAATTTTTATATTATTCTCAAAACAAAACTTAATGGTTCGGATAAATCCATCAATAAATTACCGCCTCAAGCGCTAACAAGTATTACGTTAAAAAACGGATAGCTCCTCTATGAAAAATCATATTGTTCATTTGATATTTGTATAACACAATGCTTAAGTTTCCAATATGTAACGAGCTTTATGCCTAACATGCTTTTCCGTATCCAAAAAGACGATAGTCGCTCCTATCGTCTTTTTGTGTACTTTATCTATTTTCTTGTATAGAAAAGTCAATGTTCTTCCGCAGTAAGGGCATGATTACAGCTTTTCTGTCCACATACTTTTCAAAAATGCAACAACAACCTCACTTCTGTTTCTCATTTTTCAGCCCTCAAAAATTGCGACAAATATTTGTCCACTTGTGCATCATTTCCTACAATTTGAACCGGATGCCCTTCGATTTTAATCGCATAAGGCTCTCCGCCAATGTAACAAGAATAACTTTTTCCCGGTTCCTTTTCATCTAATATTGCTTCTTTTAAAGCATAAACTTGTTCCGAAAATAACAATCTGTCTTCTGTATAAAAATCAATGTTTACAGGAGTCCCTTTCATTTTCTCCTCAAATTGATCTCTCTGCTCCACAATCGTTTCACTCGGTTTCAAATATTTTTTAAGCTGCTCTACCATCGTCATGCTCTCAACAACTACCATTTCCTTTTTAGGTGCCTGAATTTCAATTCGATTTACTTTGTCATAATCTCGAACCCTTTTACTCCAATCTTGTCCTGTGTACGATGCCCCCATTCTATAAAATAACAACAACATTAACAATACAAGTCCGCCAATAACAACTTTCCTCTTTGTCTTTTCATCATATATCATAATCTCAAGTTCCTCTCCGTTTCAAGCAGTTCTAAATTTACAAAAATAAAAATTTCCATTCTTAGATATTCTTTTCACATTTCATAAAAAATGTATCAAACCA
>JBGZJG010000161.1:0-27798 GCA_041848665.1 Filifactor sp. | reverse complement strand
GATTTTTTATATACTGTTACACTTGTGTTAAGTGGTTTATTTGCATAATCGTTATACATACAAATTGGACGCAGAGCCAAAGCCACTCGGTAAATGGAGTAACAATTAAATTATCATTAAGGAGGTAAAAATATGCTGGAAAAGGGTTTTACAAAACCTACTGAAAGAATTGAGAAGTTAAGAAAAGTAATCATTGATGCGGTTCCGCAAGTGGAATCGGAGAGAGCATGTTTGATTACGAAGTCTTATCAAGAAACAGAGGGACTTCCAACCGTGATTCGAAGAGCGAAGGCTGTTGAGAAAATATTTACGGAGCTTCCTGTTACAATAAGAGACAATGAGTTGATTGTAGGTTCTATTACGATTAACCCACGCTCAACAGAAATTTGCCCGGAATTTTCTTATGATTGGGTTGAAAAAGAATTCGACACGATGCATTCAAGAATGGCGGATCCGTTTGAGATTTCTCCGAAGGTAAAAACGGAATTGCACGAGGCATTCAAATATTGGGATGGAAAAACGACCAGTGCTTTGGCAGATTCGTATATGGAACCGGATACAAAAGATTGTATCGCAAACGGTGTTTTTACGGTAGGAAATTACTTTTACGGCGGAGTCGGTCACGTTAATGTTGATTATGGAAAAATTTTGCGAAAAGGATTCCGAGGTGTTTTGGAAGAAACTGTTGCCGCAATGAGCAAACTTGATGAAGATGATCCGGCATCCATCAAAAAACGTCAATTCTATAATGCGGTCATCATATCTTATAATGCAGCAATTAAATTTGCACACAGATATGCAGATAAGGCGAGAGAATTGGCAAATCTTCAAGTAGATATGACAAGAAAAAATGAACTTTTGCGTATTGCAGATAACTGCGACCGTGTTCCGGAATTCGGTGCAAGAAATTTCTATGAAGCTTGTCAATCATTCTGGTTTGTACAAATTATGGTACAGATTGAATCAAACGGACATTCTATTTCTCCCGGACGGTTTGATCAATATATGTATCCATATTTAAAAAATGACAGTATTGACAGAACGTTTGCACAAGAGTTGGTGGATTGTATTTGGGTAAAATTGAACGATGTCAATAAAACAAGAGATGAAGTGTCTGCGCAAGCGTTTGCAGGATATGCAGTATTCCAAAATCTTTGTGTAGGTGGTCAAAATGAAGAGGGACAGGATAGTACCAATGAAGTATCTTATATGTGTATGGAAGCGGTTGCTCATGTAAGATTACCGGCTCCTTCATTCTCTGTTCGTGTACATCAAAATTCTCCGATGGAATTCTTGTACAGGGCGTGTGAGGTATCCAGATTGGGATATGGAGTACCGGCGTTCTATAATGATGAAGTGATTATTTTGGCATTGGTAGCGAGAGGTGTAGCACTGAAAGATGCCAGAGATTATTGTATTATCGGTTGTGTAGAACCGCAGGCGGGACATAGAACTGAAGGGTGGCACGATGCAGCATTCTTCAATATCGCAAAAGTATTGGAAATTACCTTGAATAACGGACGATGCAACGGAAAACAATTGGGATTAAAAACTGGTGAGATGGAAGAATTGGACAGCATGGAAAAGATTTTCGAAGCATATCAAAAACAAATGGAATATTTTGTGAGACATTTGGCGAAAGCGGATAATGCAGTTGATTATTCTCATGCAGAAAGAGCGCCGTTGCCGTTTATGTCGGCGATGGTAGATGATTGTATATCGGTAGGGAAAACAGCACAAGAAGGTGGAGCGATTTATAACTTCACGGGACCGCAGGCATTTGGGGTTGCCGATTCAGGTGATTCTCTGTACGCAATCAAGAAAAATGTGTTTGAAGAAAAGAAGATGACTCTGACTGAATTGAAACAAGCACTTCAAGAAAACTTTGGAGTAAGCGGTCAGGCAAAAGTCGACGCGTGTGAATCAAATGCAGCGGATACAATGTCACAAGAGGCAGTATATCAAGCAGTGAAGAAGATTCTTTCCAGTACAGGCTCTATTGATATCGCAACGCTTGAAAATAAATTAAACAATCAATTTGCAAGTGCAAGCTATTGTTGTGGTGGAGAAGAAATAGGAAAATTTGCCACAATGAGAACTATTCTTCAAAATACGGAAAGTTATGGAAATGATGTGGATGCAGTAGATGAAATTGCAAGAAGATGCGGAAAGATTTACTGTGATGAAGTAGATAAATATAGAAATCCGAGAGGCGGACAATTCCAAGCGGGAATATATCCGGTATCTGCAAACGTACTGTTTGGAAAAGATGTACTCGCATTGCCGGATGGAAGATTGGCGCATGAACCTCTTGCAGATGGAGTATCTCCAAGACAAGGAAACGATGTCAGCGGACCTACGGCGGCGTCAAATTCAGTTGCAAAACTTGATCATGCACAAGCATCTAACGGAACATTATACAACCAAAAATTTACACCTGCGGCGGTAGCGGGCGAACAAGGATTGAAGAATTTCGTATCAATTGTAAAAAGCTATTTTGATCATAAAGGTAGTCATGTTCAGTTCAATGTTATTGACCGACAAACGTTGTTGGAAGCACAAGAACATCCGGAAGAACATCAGGATTTGATTGTAAGGGTTGCAGGATATAGTGCGCATTTTGTTACATTAGCAAAAGAAGTGCAAGATGATATCATCAACAGAACCGAACACTCGATGTAAGCAGTCGGGATCAACGTGTGTAAGGCAGTGACAAAATAACGGGGGAATGAGGAGTTGGATTCAATGGAATCTATCAATTATAGTATAAAGGGAACTGTTTTTGATATACAACGATATTCCATTCATGACGGTCCCGGAATCAGAACTATTGTGTTTCTGAAAGGTTGTCCGCTCAGATGCAAATGGTGCAGCAATCCGGAATCTCAATCTTACAATCCTGAAGTTATGTATCGGAAAGAGTTATGTATCGGTTGCGGGAGATGTCAAAAAACTTGCAAAGTAAATGCGATTTCTTCGAATAATCAATATTGGGTAGACAGAAGTATTTGTACTTCATGTGGAGAATGTGCATTGGTATGTCCTTCCGGAGCCTTGGTTATGAAAGGGAAGATGATGACAGTTGAGGAAGTCATCAAAGAAGTAAAGAAGGATGAAACGCAGTATTATCGTTCCGGTGGCGGAGTGACATTATCCGGTGGAGAAACTTTGACACAGCCGAAATTTGCGAAAGAAGTATTCAAGGCTTGTAAAGCACAGGGCTGGCATACGGCAATTGAAACAGAGGGCTATGTTACGGAAGACATTGTTAAAGATGTTATGCCGTATGTAGATTTAGCACTGTTGGATTTGAAGAGTTTTGATACAGATTTGCACAAACTGTTTACAAACGTAAATAATGATAGGATTAAGAAAAATGCAAGGATTATTCAGGATATTACAGAAACTGTCATTCGTGTTCCGGTGATTCCGGGATTCAATGCGAATGAAAAAGAAATCGGAAAAATCGCAGAATTTGCAGCCGGATTACCAAATGTTCGTGAACTGCATATTTTACCCTATCATAATTTCGGGGAAAGTAAGTATGAATGTCTTGGAAGAACGTATGAGATGCATGGAACAGAAACTCCGAGTAACGATTTTATGTTGGGATTAAAGAAAATAGTGGAAAGTTATGGGTTAAATTGTATTATAGGCGGATAACAGGAGGGAAAAATGGATAGGGATTTATTGGAAAAAGTAATGAAACAAGTATCGGAAGAAATTGGGATTAACCCCTCACAAACGGAACATTGCTGTGGAACAAAATCAGGTGTCGGTGTTACTGAATTTGTAGGGACTTCTTTAGGGGATACGATCGGTTTGGTAATTGCAAGCGTGGATCCTCTTCTAACAGAAACGATGAAGCTCGGAAAATTTAAATCGATTGGAATTATCGGCGGCAGAGTGGGTGCCGGTCCACAGATCATGGCTGTGGACGATGCGGTAAAAGCAACTAATACCGAAGTAATATCCGTAGAATTGGCAAGAGATACTAAGGGTGGAGCAGGACATGGCTCGTTGATATACATCGGAGCGGACGATGTTTCAGATGCGAAACGTGCGGTTGAAATTGCTTTGGAATCTTTGCCGAAGTATTTTGGAGATGTTTATTCCAATGATGCGGGACATCTTGAATTTCAGTATACGGCAAGAGCAAGCTATTGTTTGGAAAAAGTGTTTAATACGCCGATAGGAAAATCCTTTGGAATGGTTTGTGCGGGACCTGCCGCTATCGGTACTGTATTAGCTGATACGGCAGTGAAGGCAGCCAATGTAGAGGTTGTATCTTATGCTTCTCCGGCAGGAGGAACCAGTTATTCAAACGAGGTTATTCTTACCTTTACAGGGGATTCGGGAGCGGTAAGACAGGCAGTGAAAGCTGCGATTGATGTTGGTGTAAAATTGTTGGGTTCTTTGGGAGAAACTCCGAAATCTACCACTACACCATATATTTAATATGATTACAAAAAATAAATAATAATTTAGGAGGAAGATTATGAATTCAGATGCTTTAGGAATGGTTGAAACAAAAGGATTGGTAGCGGCAATTGAAGCAGCAGATTCTATGGTAAAAGCGGCGAATGTAAATCTTGTCGGTTACGAAAAAATAGGTTCGGGATTGGTAACGGTTATGGTAAGAGGAGATGTAGGAGCGGTAAAAGCAGCGGTAGATGCCGGATCGGCATCTGCAAAAGCGGTAGGCGATGTTATTTCTACACATGTAATTCCAAGACCGCATAGCGATACTGAAAAAATAATTCCAAGTTTTGCGAAATAGGGCAGTGATTACATTTAAAGAAAATCTTCTTCGAAGTATCGAAGATAGATTTTCTTTAAATTGTATGGTTTGTCAGTGGAGGCAAAAATGAATAATATAAATGATATTGACAATCTGATTAGGAAAGCAGTACGACAGGTAATATCGGAAATTCCGGATTTTGCACAGGTGCAGTTACATCCCATTAAAAAGATACATGTTGTATTTCAAAAAAAGTGGGATAACAGATATTATTTGTTGTTGGAAGAATTTGCTCGTCAAACGGATAAGATGGTATTTTCCGCATTAATTTTAGAAGAAGAGTTTGAGATTGATGAGTTTGAAAAAGAGACAAAAAATCTCTTTGATAACGTTGTTCCGTATCGAGAATTTTGTATTGCAGGGAAAGATGAGATTGTTCTTTTTCCGGTTATCAGCAGAAATGAAGTGATTGAGATTGCATCTTGCAGAGCTTGTTCTCCTGTAACCGAGGTTATCAAAAAATGTTTTGAAAATGGAAATCGGATATGTTTGCTGAAGTCGGGTATGGAAAAATTGACGGGAAAAGAACCGCGGAAGTATCAGGAAAAAATACTGGGTTATTACAGGGAATTATTGGAGATGGATATACAAGTTGTAAATAACATAAAGGAGTTGTTGTAGTTGAAAAAATCATTGGGGCTCATTGAAGTCACGGGACTGTCAACAGGTATTTCGGTTGCCGATACAATGGCGAAAACTGCAAACATCAGTGTGGATGATCTTGAAATTACGCGGGGACTCGGATTTGTGACCATTAAGATAGTTGGAGATGTTGCTGCAGTGACAGCTGCAATCAGTGCAGGTAAAAAAGTTGCATTGGCAAATGGAAAAGAAATCACTGCAAAAGTCATTGCAAGACCGAATGATGCAATAGAGAAGACTTTCTTAACAGAAACAAAAAAAACATCAAAACAGTCCGCATCGATGGAAGTGTATGAGAAGAAATCTCGTTTGAAAACAAATCAGGAAACAGAAATTGTTTCACATGAGGAAATGCCGGCTTTAATAACAAAAGAAGCAAAGGACGGAAAAACAGAGTTAAAGCCAAATAGCAAAAAAATGCCGGAGAAGAAGACGGAGTTGAAGAAAGAAAGTATTTCGCAAGAAAATCAATTTGTAGGTGAGAAGAATGCGAAAATAGAAAAAATAATTACTTCGCTGAAAGAAAATAAAGAAGAAAAGGTACAAGGACCGGAAACGGAAAAAGTGAAAAAGAATTCCAAAAAGAAATAGTTCAATTGTTTTGGAAACAGTTTGTTGTTGTTTGGTAGAACAAAGAATGTGTGATGTATAAATAATTATACATAATGGAATATGGAGGATTTCGATGTTCTTGGCAAAGGTGGTAGGGAATGTGGTATCTACAAAAAAAAATGATACCTTAACAGGATACAAATTGATGGTAATTCAGCCAATCAATGCGGATTTATCGGATGGAGGAAAAGAGAAGGTGGCTGCTGATTATGTAGGTGCCGGAATAGGAGAGTATGTATTGGTGGGGACCGGCTCTTCTGTCCGTGTAGAAGAACGGAGAAAAAATGCTGTGATTGATTTGGCGATTATCGGAATTGTGGATGAGATTGTGATTTAGAGGTGATTAGATGAACCGATTTAACGGAGTCTTTTCAAATGTGACAGATGCCGTATATGCGGCAAAACACTCTTTTGAGCGTTATTGCAAATTCAGCTTGAATGACCGAAAAGAAATCATTTGCTTTTTGAGGAAGGAATTGTTGAATAATGTGGATACCTTGGCAGAGATGTCTTTTCGTGAAACAGGCATGGGAGTAGTGGAGGATAAAAAAACAAAAATTCGATTGGCGATTGAACAAACACCCGGTGTTGAAGATTTGATCACGGAGGCAAGAACCGGGGACGGAGGTATGACGTTGCTTACAAATGCTCCGTACGGGGTGGTATGCGCAATTGAACCGAGCAATAATCCCTGTGCGACGATGATCAATAATACGATTAGTTTGTTATCGGCAGGAAATACAATTGTCAATTGTCCACATCCAAGAACAATAGAAACTGCAAAGTATTTGACGGATATAATCAACAATCTTATTCTTGATATTTGCGGATTGGAAAATATGGTTGTTACATTGCGGGAGTGTCGATTAAATGACATCAATGAGATTATGAATCATCCGGATATCGATATGATTGTGTCAACAGGAGGATCCGATAATGCAAGAGCTGCAATTTCGTGTGGAAAAAAGGTTATAGCGGCGGGACCTGCGAATCCTACTTTTATTGTAGATGAGACGGCAGATATCGGAAGAGCCGCATACTGCATTTCCAGAGGAGCATCCTTTGATAATAACATTATGTGTATCACTGAAAAAAACATCATTGTCGTAAAAAGTATATGTGATTTGCTAAAAGAGGAACTGCAAAAAAATGGAGTTTATTATGTCGATAGCATGCTTGAGATGCTTAAGTTATCAAAATTGTTGCTGACAGAGGATATGAAACCGAATAAAGTATTCGGCGGAAAAGATGCAAATGAGATTTTGGAGAGAGCGGGAATTCAGACCGAAAAACAATATAAGTTGATAGCGGTAGAAACTGTGAAAATTCATCCATTTGTTACAGAAGAACTGTTGGTCCCTCTTATTACAGTAATAAAAGCGGAGAAGTTTGAAGAAGCTCTGGATATTGCCGTAGCAGTAGAACAGAATTTGCGTCACACGTCCGGAATTCATTCTAATCGAATGGAACGTTTGCGAATAGCCGAGTGTTGTCTTAAAACTTCAATTTTTATAAAAAACGGTTGTTCTCTTGATGGAATCGGAATTTGTGGAGTAGGCGGAACCGGATTTACGGTAGCGAACATATCCGGAGAAGGGATTGTAACAGCGAAAGATTTTTCGAGAAAAAGAAGATGTGTCAGCGTCGATAAATTGTTTATAGGATAGCAAAGGAAGGAAATTTATGAATGTAATCAATCAACATACAAAAATTATTTTCGGCGACGGTTCTGTTGAATATTTGAAAGATATTCATCATTCAAATATATTGGTCGTGACAGATCGATTTTTAACGGAGAGCGGGATGATAGACAGTATTCTTGCACAATTAAGTCAAACGAATCAGATTACTATATTTGACAGAGTAAAGCCGGATCCGTCTTTAAATGTCGTATCAAGTGGATTGGCAATCGCAGTTAAGAAACAAATTGATGTATTGATAGGGTTTGGAGGAGGTTCGGCAATAGATACGGCAAAAGCGGTTCTGTATTTTATGCAACTGTCCAATGACTTAGATAAGAAAGTTTTGTTTATCGCAATACCGACAACCAGCGGCACAGGCTCTGAAGCCACATCGGCAGCGGTTATTACGGAAGAAGAAGAAAATATCAAACATGTTTTTTTCTCAGATTGTATGATGCCGGATATTGCTATTTTGGATGTTTCTTTTACCAAATCCTTGCCTCAAAGCGTTATCGCAAATACGGGAATGGATGTTTTGACACATGCGATAGAGGCATATGTATCAAAAGGAGCAAATGATTATTCGGATGCGTTGGCAGAAAAGTCGGGAGAATTGATTTTTAGTTATTTGTATCGCAGTTTTTGCGGAGAAGATGATTTGGCAAGAGAAAAGATGCATATTGCATCTAATTTGGCGGGGATGGCATTTAATATAGCAGGACTTGGATTGAATCACAGCATTGCACATCAGATAGGAGCAATTTATCATGTTCCACATGGTCTTGCAAATGCGCTATTGCTTAATAAAGTCATTGAGTTCAATAGTGTCAATGTGTCGATAAAGCAAAAATATGCACAATATGCAAAGAAACTCGGTATGATTGGAGAAGAGGCTGGTGTAGAAGAATCGATTCGGAAATTAAAGAGATTTATTGATGGCTTGGTGAGCATGATGGATATGCCGAAGAAGCTTTCAAATTGTGCAGTGAATCTTGAATATTGGGAAACGGATAAAGAAATGTTGGCGGAAAACACACTGAAAGATACTTGTTTAGCAGGAAATCCTGTTTGTGTATCAAAGAAGGAAGTACTTGATATATTGGATAAAATCTATTAAATTTATAATAAAAGGAAGTAAGATTTGATTTTTTAAGAGGAGGAATCCGCTATGTCAATGAACAGTAATCCTACAAACATTTCAATCAATGAGAAGTATTTGGAAGGTAGAGGTAACTTTGATATCATATCCGTTTTTGGCAAAAAAAACCTTGAAGAAATCCAAAGAATAGTATCAGATGTAACCGGCATTGCATTTATTACAGTAGACTATAAAGGGGAACCGGTAACGGAACAAACGGGTTTTACAAGGTTTTGTAAGAGCATGAGAGAGGATAAACGGCATTTTACGATGTGTAAATTGTCCGATGCGTCAGGTTCCATTATTGCAGCGACGACGAAGCGAACCAGCATTTACTTCTGCCCTTGCGGATTGTTGGAAATAGCGATTCCGATTATTGTAAACGAACGATATCTCGGTGGTTTTATCGGCGGACAGGTAATTTGTAAAGATGCACCTGACAGTGTAATGAGATTGAATAAGAATATTGTGCCGGGAGGCAGTGATTTGGAAGAAATGGATATTTTTTCGCCTAAGATGAAAGAGTATCTTGCAGATTTCAAAGAATATGCTTACAGCGAATTTTTATCCATTTCAAAGTTGGTCGAATTGATTATCAATCAATTGACCAAGCAAGAATTGATATCCGGACACAATAAAATGAAAAATTTGAATCGCATAAAGGTGTTGGAAGAGAGAGTAAAGGAACTGGAATACGAGAAGAATTTTATCCAAAATAAATACGATGAATTGAAACGTGTTGCAAATCTGTTTTTTGTGCGAAATACGTTTAATGTAATATCAAATTTGGCAATTATTGAGGGAGCTAATAAGACTAATAATGCAATTCTTAAGTATTCAAAATTTATTGATAAAGAATTAAAATCAAATGGAGAAAACACAATACGAACAGAGTTACAACGCGTGGAACATTTCTTGGAAATTAACAAAATTCGGTATGAGAGTAGGGTCAACTATAAGATTAACTTTGACGACGCTTTGTTGGATAAGAAGATGATGTTTTCTTTGATTGTAGCTTTTGTACATTCTTCTATATACTATTCCTTGACATTAAACGAAAGTAACTACTTTTTGACAATAGATATTTACAGTGATGATAAGAATATTTATGTGGAAATAGAAGATAACGGCCCGGGACTTACCGTTCGAGAGTTGGAGCAAAAATACAAGCTGTACGGCGAAAATCATGAGGGTATTGAGATTGTAAATTCATTGGTAAATCTTACCAAATCTGTGGTAGATGTCTTTGGAGAAGAATACAGGATTAAATTTAACTGCGAAAAAGGAAAGGGTTCGAAGATTACGATAAAATATCCCATTGATTATGATGAAGGAGTTTAATCATGTATAATGTTTTAATAGTAGATGATGAGGATATTATGCTCAAGGCGATGAGTAAAATTGTTTCAACGGTAGAGGGATATGAAAATATTTTTTTGGCACGAAATGGAAAAGATGCGGTAAATATCTGTAAAAATCAGATTATAGATATTGTGTTTATGGATATTATCATGCCGGTAAAAAACGGATTACAAGCCAGTGAAGAGATTTTGAAATTCAGACCGCAGACAAATATTTATTTTGTATCAGGATATCATAGTTTTGAGTTGGCGCAATTTGCAATCAAAAACAAGATAAGACAATATTTGATTAAACCGGTATCTCCCGACACTATACAAAGTATTCTCATTACACATAAACATATGGATTCGGCAAATCTCGGCAATCTCAGCCGAAGAATTTATCATGTTGTGGAAGAAAAAGATTTTATTGGACTCTATCGATTGATTCCAGATATTGCGAAAGAATTAACCGGAAATTTTAAAAGTAAAGATTTTAGGGAAGAATTATATAAGTTTGCTACAATGTTGTTTGTATCCATGCTTCCTGAATCGGATAAGAGCCGACAACTTATAGAAACGGAATTTCCGGTGAAAGATAATTTCATGCAAGATGAGAGATTGTTGGCAACATGGATATTCAAATTGACAGAACATATTTTTATAGAGAGAAGTATCAATCAGTATTCGATATTGCAAGAAGTTTTTTCGTATATTGAAACCAATATTCGAAAGAGTATTTCTCTAAATCATATTGTGAAAGATTGTAATATCAGTCAAGGTTACTTAAGCAGAATTTTTAAAAAAGAATTTAATTTAACTATTATGAACTACATTCATATCAAAAAAATAAACCTAATCAAAGAATATATTTGTTTAACAAATATGAGTGTTTCTGAAATTTCATTCAATATCGGATACAATGAGTTCGGATATTTTTGTAAAGTTTTTAAAAAGTATGAAGATACAACTGTAACTGATTTTAGAAATAATAATCAGAAAATGTAATGATGCGAAGATTTGTTTCATAGGCTATGGGAAACTGTTATAGAGATAAGATGTTGTTTTGATATGAAGTATTGTGCAAAAGTAATTAAAAAATTTTTTGTTTGGATAGTGTATGATGATATGATTTTGGAATGGGTGACTGAGATATTGTTTCGATTGCGGTGAACAAAAAATGGTGTATATGTTTTAGTTTGGGTACCAGTATCCGTTGACAGATGGATATAGTAAATTAAGTTGCTATTTTGAATTACCTAAGAAAAAGAACAAAAACGCAAAGACGGTTCTAATATGTTTTGTTCCTTTTCAAAAAACTGAATTTTACTGAAAGGTACTTGCCGGTATGATTTTTGTGAAAATGAGTACCGGAAGATATCTGTTGTGTCATTGGATAGTAGTATCATACTTAGAGATGAGGTGGAACAATGAATTGGATAGTATTGTTAATGGGTGCGTTTTGTGGAGGATTTATTGGTGCGGCGTTTGGAGCAATCCCTTCTTTTATTGTCACCGGATTGATTGCGGTTACCGGCGGAATTTTATCCATAGCAGGTGTTTCCGATTTTTCGGTAAGTTATTTGGCGTTTGGTGTGTTATGGGGGCCGCATACTGCTTTTGCAGGGGCTGCGGCTGCAGCGGCTTTTGCAAACCTGAAAAGAAATAAGTTGGATTCCGCACAAAATGTATTAAAACCATTGTACAGTGTAGGGGATATTTCAACATTGATTTGCGGGGGAGTATTTGCAATGATAGGTTTTGCATTTTATACGCTGTTTATTACGACATTGTCTTTTGCAAAGACCGATGCACCGGGAGCAGCCGTATTTTTTACGTTGATGGTATGTAGATTGGTATTTGGAAAAACCGGTCCAATTGGGCATTGTAATTCGAATGAGACCAGAAGTTTGTTGCCGGATTTCAATTCAAGTATGTTGTTGCATGCATTGTTAGGCGGATTGTTTGGTTTGGTAATCGGTATTATTGGTATGGCAATGTCTGATGGAGGAATGGCACCGGAACAACTTGCTGTATATCCGGTAGTGTGCTTTGGAATTAGTGCCATTTCACTTGTGTTTTTGCAGGCGGGATTCGGAATTCCGATTACACATCATATATCTTATCCTGCGGCAGTGGCATTTGTGCTTACAGGAAATATTGCCATAGCGGCGGCAGTAGGAGCAATCAATGCGGTTTTATGGCAAATTGCAGGGAATGTATTCAACAGTCATTGCGATACGTATATTGATCCGCCTGCTACGGTTATTATGCTGTCTATATCACTATTGAACTTAATATTTGCATAGGCGAATAAATGATAGATTGCAAGTTATTAGAAATCGAGAGGAGCAGATCATACGGTTTTTGTCGGCTTTACCTGTTGTACAGAAACCTTTCATAATAGAAAGAGGAGTAATATGAAACAAGAGGAACTTATCCATATAGTTTGCGATCGGGTAATTCAAAAATTGAATGAAGTAGAAAAGTATGCAATTCCGGTAGGGGTTTCTAATCGTCATGTTCATCTTTCTAAAAAAGATTTGAGTATTTTATTTGGAGAAGAGTATGAATTGACAAGGAAGAACGATCTGAAACAACCCGGACAGTTTGCGGCAAACGAAACGATTACAATAAGAGGACCAAAAGGAGAATTTCAGAATGTGAGAATACTCGGTCCGCTTAGAAAAGAAAGTCAAATTGAGATATCGCTTACGGATTCTTTTCGTCTGGGCATTAAAGCACCAATCAGAGAATCAGGACATCTTCAAGGAACGCCGGGATTGGAGCTGGTAGGTCCAAAAGGTTCCGTATCCGTTGATAAAGGCACGATTGTGGCATTACGGCATATCCATATGACACCTGCCGATGCAAGGAGAATGAATGTGTCCAATGGAGAATATGTTGATGTTAGAATTTACGGAGAGCGGAGCGCAACGATGTCCAATGTAATAGTCAGGGTATCAGATGATTATCGCCTTGAGATGCATTTGGATATTGATGAAGCAAATTCTGTATGTATCAAAAATGGAGATATTGCAATATTAAAGAAACAGTAGAGGATAGTGACACAAATGTATGAAAATATTGTCTTGGATGATTTAGCCGACTTGATTGCAAACGGTGTTTGTGCGCCGGAGTATAGTCCGCCGTTGAGAGTAGGAGTGGACTTGGGAACGGCAAATATTGTGATTGTTGTCGTTGACGATAATAATAAACCGGTTGCCGGAGTTACTTACGAATCCAAAGTAGTAAAAGATGGGGTTGTAGTGGATTATATCGGTGCAATAAGAATTATTGAGCAATTGAAAGAATTGTTGGAGGATAGAATAGGTTGTACTTTAGAAAATGCAGCAATTGCAATTCCGCCCGGAATATCGGTGAATAATGGGAAATGTATGGCAAATGTAGCGGAATCAGCAGGATTTCGAGTGACAAAAATTGTTGACGAACCGACAGCAGCTTCCGCTGTACTTAAAATAAAAAATGGAGCAGTAGTTGATGTAGGGGGCGGAACGACAGGTATCAGTATCATTAAGAATGGAACGGTTGTAGCAACCTTTGATGAGCCAACAGGAGGAGTCCATATGACATTAACCATAGCGGGATACTATGATATTGAGATAGAAGAGGCGGAAGAACTCAAAAAAGATGTAGGAAATCAGGAGAAAATTTTTCCGATTATATTACCGGTTATTGAAAAAATGGCAGTTATTACGAAAAAGGCAATAGAAGATTTTCAAATCGATACCGTCTATCTTGTCGGTGGTGCAAGTTTGTTTGATGACTTTGAATGTATTTTAGAAAAGACAACCGGAATGAAAACAATTAAAGCGAATCAACCTATGCTGGTTACTCCTTTGGGAATAGCGATCAGTTGTGTGTAAATAGGAGGCAGAGATGAATACAGAATTAATTCAGGAAATGGTCAAGCAGGTACTTGAAGAAATGAAAGAAGAGAATATCTCTCTTCAAAAAGAATATGGTTATGGAATTTTTGATAGTATGGAGGAAGCGATTGAGGCGAGCGATCGTGCGCAAAAACAGTTGTTGCTGTGCACTGTACAGAAAAGAAATGAATTTGTAAATGCAATCAGAAGAGAAGTATTGAAAAAAGAGAATTTGGAAATGATATCAATGGAAGCTGTCGAAGAAACGCAGATTGGGAAATATGAAGATAAATTGATGAAAAATAGAGTTGCTGCGGAAAAGACACCGGGGACGGAAGATTTAAACAGTTCTGCAATGACGGGAGAAAACGGACTTACTTTGGAAGAATATTGCCCATTCGGTGTTATCGGAGCGATCACGCCAACGACAAATCCGACCGAAACATTAATCAATAATTCTATCTCTATGATTGCAGGAGGAAATACAGTTGTATTCAGTCCGCATCCGAGAGCAAAGCGAGTTTCAGTCATCTTGGTCAAGATGATGAATGAGGCTTTGAAAAAAGCGGGTGCACCGGATAATTTGATTACAATGGTAAAGGAGCCATCCATTGATAATACGAATATTATGATTAAGCATCCAAAAATCAGACTGCTTGTTGCAACAGGTGGACCGCAGATTGTTAAGACAGTATTATCTTCCGGAAAAAAAGCAATTGGTGCAGGAGCCGGAAATCCACCGGTTGTGGTGGATGAAACTGCGGATATCGAGAAAGCTGCAATTGATATTGTGGCAGGAGCAAGTTTTGATAATAATGTACCCTGTATTGCAGAAAAAGAAGTCTTTGCCGTTGACAGCATCTGTGATCAACTGATTTATTATATGAAGAAGAATGGAGCATATGAAATTATTTCCGATGAAATGATTGAAAAGTTAGAACAATTGGTATCGAAAGAGGACGGAAAGCCAAAACCGGAATTTGTAGGGAAATCTGCTCGATATATTTTGTCAAAATTGGATATTCATGTAGATGATAGCATGAAATTGATTATTATGAGAGTACCTAAAAATCACCATTTGGTTCAAGAAGAAATGTTAATGCCGATTGTACCGATTGTGAGTGTATCGGATGTGGATGTTGCGATTGATTATGCATATGAGGCCGAGAAAGGAAACCGACATACTGCAATTATGCATTCCAAAAATGTGGAGAAATTATCCAAGATGGCAAAAAGACTTGAAACAACCATATTTGTGAAAAATGCTCCATCTTATTCAGGAATTGGAGTTGGAGGAGAAGGTTGTACAACGTTTACTATAGCAGGACCAACCGGAGAAGGGCTCACTTCCGCAAAATCATTTTGTAGAATACGCCGTTGTGTAATGCATGATGCATTTAGTATAAGATAATCGTGTGAATAGAGAAGATCACTGGTTAAAAAATGAATTTACCGTACTATATCGGAAACTATGCCAATAACAAACGGTTTTTGTGAAGAAAGCTGTACCGTAATCATCAAAAGCGAGATGTATCCTCTTTTACGGAACAATCAGTAAGGAGAATATGTATCAAAGAGAACGGTACAGTTTTTATTATGAAGATGATAGAATGAATAAATTTCATCAGTTTAAAAAATATTAATAAGAAAGTATTCCAAATCCACTATGAAAAATGGAAATGCTTTTTAAGCAAGTTTTATATGGGGTAAATCTACATATATTTCTTATCAAAACATGTTTATTTAAGTATTCAATATTTGAACTGGTTTCTATAAAGTTATTACTTCTCATATCATGTAATGTTATTAGCGAATAAGTATTATATTGATGAGCAAAAATCATTGTATACTTTATTACATCAGAAGCTCTAAAAAAATTTGATTACTAATTTCAATTCCTTTTTGTGTTAAGGAGATGACATCATCCGATGTTCGTAACATCAGATTACGACTTTCAAGAGACTCCAAAGTTTTAAAAAAAACGGCATTTACAAAATCGGGGAAATCGGACTTCAATTTCAGAAGGGAAAGTCCTTTGTTCATGCGAAGTCCTAAGAAGATAGTTTCTTCAAATTCTTCTTCCAAACTGATAGGGGAAGCGGTAAGAATGGAGTCGGGAGAGTGGGTACAATGATTTTGGTATTCTTGTATAGAAGAGGTGTTTGTGAATCTCCTATTTTCAATAAAAGAGGCGGCGGATACGCCGAGCCCTAAATAATTTTGTCGTTCCCAATATACGATGTTGTGTTTGCATTCAAAATTCGGTTTTGAAAAATTGGAAATTTCGTATTGAAAATATCCGTTTTGACGTAAGAGATGAATGCTTTGGCGATACATATCAATGTAAAAATCTTCGCTTGGAAGAGCATATATCCCTTCATCAATTTGTTTTTGAAGCAAGGTGTTGTCTTCGATAATTAAGCTGTATGCAGAGATATGCTCCGGTTTGAGAGCAATGATTTTTTTAAGCGATTGCAAATATCTTTCCGGTGTTTGATTAGGTAGGGAGAACATTAAATCAATATTCGTATTTTGAAAGCCCTCTGCTCGAATGTTCTCATAGGAACAGAGAAAATCTTTGTAGCTGTGGCATCTTCCAAGGAGTGCAAGTTCATCATCATGTGTACTTTGCAGTCCGATACTGATTCGATTGACTCCAAATTCCTTCATACAGTGTAATTTTTCTCTTGTGACGGATTCGGGATTGCATTCCATGGAAAATTCCAAGTTACTTGAAATATTTAAGGTAGAAAGGTGTGTAAACAAGATATTCATATTGCGTTCGGACAAAATTCCGGGAGTTCCGCCGCCGATAAATATAGTAGAAATGGTATGGTTCAGCAAATAGTCCTTCCAAGCATCGATTTCTTTGCAGAGGGCGGAAATGTATTTTGTCTGTACCTCTTCGGATTGCGGTGCGGAAATAAAGTCGCAGTAAGAACACTTTTTCCTACAAAACGGTATATGAAGATATAAAGATAAATCAGGTTTCATAAAAGTTCAATCCTTTACATAGTGATGGTAACAGTTTCGTTCTGAGATTTATTGCAATGCATGCAGTAAGTAGGCAAAAGGGTATTTTATGTGTTGCTGTTGTATAGAAATACAATCTTTTGCACTTTATTTTTTTGAAATGAACAAAAAAGAATACGCCGATAAATAGTTTTGTCAAGTATATGAAAAAACATTTCCATATAGTACACCTCGGCAGAGAATATGTATTTTTATAAAATTGAGAATATGTAGTAAAAGAGCCTTCAAACTTATACAGACATATCTATAAAAGCAGGGTAAGCAGAAGAATACAATATATTTGAGAATAGCAGAGCTTAACTCAAATATACCGATGCATAGGAGTAAGCTGAAGCAAGATACACGCCATCGTCATAAGGAAAACAAAGCGGTCAGGAAATAAATTATGAAGAACTTCCTTAGATAAACTTCTCATAAAAAACATTGCTTATATAATTTATATGTTTTACGTCAAAAAATCAAGACTTAAATTCATTTTTTTTGAGCATAATTGAATTTGTTTCGGGTATAATCAAAAACAAAGATTTGAAATCGGTTGTCAATAAAAACAAGCGATTTGTTAATGCAGAATGTTTTTACAACGAAAATGAAAACGAGGAGGAGAGACGATTGTTTTTTAACAAGAAATCTATGGAGGAAGAAGTACAACAAGCCGATAAGGAAAATTGTTTTGTAATTGATGTGCGTACGCAGGAAGAGTTTAAACAAGGGCATATTCCGGGAGCGATGAATGTTCCGTTAGATTTAACAGAAGTTTTGTTTGCGGAAAAATTTCCGGATAAGGACAAAAAATATTTGTTGTATTGTCACAGTGGAGGAAGAAGTGCATTGGTATGTAATTTTTTGAAACATTCCGGTTACAAGAACATTTGCAATCTCGGCGGAATTATGAATTGGAAGGGGAAATTGGAAAAATAAAAAGTTGATTTGTGAAAAAAATATTAAAAATATGGAAAAACATATAACTTTGCAGAAAAGATATAGTATAATGAAGTATAAATACGGAGGAAAGGGGAGTTGAGTGTGGAAATACCTTTTTTAATTTTAATGAAAGCGGGTGGAACGGGTCTTGATTTTTTTGCAAATTCCGTAAATGTGATGTGGGTTTTGCTTGGAATTATTTTGATTTGCTTTGAGTTGTTTCTGCCGGGTGGGGTTGTCGGTACAATAGGAGCCCTAATTGTTTTTGCAACCATTCTCTTTCAAACGGAGGGGGTTCTTGCGTTTTGTTCGGTTTTGTTCATTGTGACATTGGTTACGGGAATTCTTCTATATCTTCTGTGGAAACTGTTGCCGAAAAACAAATTGAATGAAACGTTGTTTTTGAAAACCAGCTTGACAAAACAGGAAGGATTTTCCACTGCAAAGGACAGACAAGACTATTTGGGAAAAGAAGGAGTGTCAAAGAGTGTTTTGCGTCCGTCCGGGAAAATTGAGATTGGTGAAGAAGTTTTAGATGCGCAGTCGGAAAATACTTATATTGCACAAAATAAGGCGGTAAAGGTAATCGCCGTGGAAGGCAATAAACTTATTGTAAGAGAGATGGATTGAAGCTTGATGATTTTTGTCAGTTTGTAGCAAGTTTCGATTTTTTAATTTTTTGCAATCAGGAAGTAAATTATAGGTGTTAGCGAATTGCTGTGTAAAAAAAGGAGATGGAGTAGTATGTTTGAAGGAAAAATTTTATTTTTTATTATTTTTGTTATTGTAATTATGTTCTTTTTGATGTTCATTCCGTTGGGCTTGTGGATTACCGCATTATTTTCAGGTGTTCATGTTTCTATCATGACCTTATTTGGAATGAAAATTCGTCGTGTAAGACCAATTCGTATCGTAAATCCTATGATTCAAGCGACGAAAGCGGGATTGGATTTGTCAGTGGACAAATTGGAAGCACACTACTTAGCAGGTGGAAATGTCAATACGGTTGTGAATGCGTTAATTGCGGCACAACGTGCAAATATCAATTTGGAATTTGAACAAGCAGCCGCAATCGATTTGGCAGGGAGAGATGTGCTTGAAGCGGTACAAGTTTCCGTTAATCCAAAAGTAATTGAAACACCGATTATTTCCGCTGTCGCAAAAGATGGTATCGAAGTTAAGGTAAAGGCGAGAGTAACTGTTCGCGCAAATATCGAACGATTGGTCGGAGGAGCCGGAGAAGAAACAATTATTGCAAGAGTAGGAGAAGGCGTTGTTACTACGGTGGGTAGTTCCGCTTCTCACAAAGAAGTTTTGGAAAATCCCGACCGAATTTCCAAGACCGTTTTGGAAAAAGGATTGGATAGCGGAACCGCATTTGAAATTTTATCCATAGACATTGCCGATATTGATATCGGAAGAAACATCGGGGCAGAGTTACAAGCGGATCAAGCGGAAGCGGATAAGAAGATTGCACAAGCAAAAGCGGAAGAAAGACGTGCAATGGCGATTGCAAAAGAACAGGAAATGAAAGCGGAAGTAGTACAGATGAAGTCCAAGGTTGTCGAAGCGGAATCCAGAGTCCCTCTTGCGATTGCAAAAGCATTTGAGGATGGAAAACTTGGTGTAATGGATTATTACAATATGAAAAATGTAATGGCGGACACGCATATGAGAGAAAACATTGTAGGGACAAGTGGAAATGAAGAACAGAAATAAAGCTTGAAACAATGTTGTATAGTATCGTTTAGAGAAAGGGGATGACAGCTTTTGAAAGTAATTATTGTGATGATTATCCTAAACATTGTATCCAAGATAATAGCGAAAAACAAGAAAGCAAATAAAAGTGGACAGAGTTTTGTTCCCGAAGTCAAGCCTCTTCAAAGCAATTCTCCTGAAATGACACAGTCTTGTACATCATGGACGAATAAAAAACAAAGCATTGGCGAGATAAAAATGGAAACAGAAGAACTTAATTCGTATTTTCGCCTTGCAGAAGACCTCAACAAAAAGAATGCTGAAATTTTTCCTGATGAAAAGCAAAATTTGTGCAACAGAGAGTATAAAGAGCAATTTGATTTTAAAAGTGACAAATATAGGAACCGTCCTAAGAAGGAAAAACAAAGCAAAATACAGTCTGTGTTAAAAAAGGAAACCCAAAAACTTTCCAAGGGATTAAAACAAAAAAATACACGCAAACAAGAAAATGAGGAGAAAACCTCTGCTTTTCGTTTGTTACAACAGGAAGAAAATGTTGCCGTCAAAATCGAAGAGACTCCCGTTTTGGACAAACATCGTACAAGACCGGAAGAATATCGAGAATTTTTTTCGGACAAAGATTTGCTTAAGCAGGCATTTATCATAAAAGAAATTTTGGATGATCCTGTAAGTTTGCGAAGAAAAGCAAGATAAAGAAAAAAGATGTTGAAGTTATTGGATGGAATTGCGTATGAATGAAGCGGAATAATTCTGTGCAGGCATGGGATGGGCTTGTCTGCACAGGATATTTCTTTAAAAAAGATACTCTATGTATAGGAGAATTCATAGATTGCTATGATGTGAGGAGGGAAGAAATGCTAAAAGTAACCTATTTGTTTCACAGCGGATATTGGGTGGAGACCGATCACTACCACTTGATTTTTGACTATGTGACGGATAATTGCAGAAAAGAGACTTGTTTGGAATGTGGAAGATTATCGGACAAACAACTTGGCAACGGAAAAAAGAAGGTGGCGTTTGTCAGTCATAGTCATTGTGATCACTTTGATGGTTCCGTATTTCAGCTTGGAGAAGATAGTTCTTATGTCATATCAGATGACGTACAGTTGGCTAAGAAAGATAATATTATCTTTTGCAAAGAGTATGATACCTTACAAGTAGATGGTGTTTTGGTTGAAGTATTTTCTTCTACGGATATTGGTGTGAGTTTTTATGTCCAAGTGGATGGATACAGGATTTTTCATGCCGGTGATTTGAATTGGTGGTATTGGGAAGGCGAAAGCAAGGAAGAAAAAGAATTTGCGAAAAAAGGATTTTTTGCACAACTTGAGCGATTGAAAGGAAAGCCGGTTGATGTAGCCATGTTTCCGGTTGATCCCAGACTGGAGGATGCCTATTATTACGGTGGCAAAGAATATATTGAAACAATTCGGCCAAAGGTATTTTTTCCAATGCATTTTCAAGGACTTTATTCAATTACCTCTCGTTTTTGCAAGAAAATGGAAGGTACGGAGACAAAAATTATTACCCTTTCCAAAAGAGGAGAGAGTTTTGAGGTTTAGTGGTTCTGTGTGTAGTTAAAGGAGAAACTTATGAAGGATATCAAGAGTGTAATCGTAGAAACCATGCGGGAAGCAAAGTATAAACCGATGACAGAAAAGCAGCTCATCAAACAGTTCGGTTCCGGAAGGGAAGACATAAAAATATTAAAGAAAATTGTATCCGATATGGAAAAAGAAGGGCTAATCTACAAAACGAAACGAGATACGTACGGGGTTCCCGAAAAAATGGGGTTGGTTATCGGGACGCTTGTCGTTACGCCAAGAGGTTATGGATTTGTTGAATCTCCGAATGAAGAAAAAGATTTGTTTATTCACAGTCACAACATGAGAGGCGCTCTAAACGGAGATAAGGTTGTTGCACGGTTAAAACCGCATCGAAGTTCTGACGAAAAATCGGAAGGGGAAATTGTAAAAGTGTTGGAACACAAACAGTATCGCATTGTCGGGGTATATGATGCATCAGCAAAATTCGGATTTGTTATTCCGGAAGATAGACGTATCAGTACCGATATTTTTATTCCCAAGGGAATGAATAAGAATGCTGTTTCCGGAGATTTGGTTGAATGTGAAGTGGTACAATTTTTTGCCGGAAAGAGAAATCCGGAAGGGAAGATAATTGAAATTATCGGAAAAAAAGGAGAATTTCACGTTGATTTTCTGTCCGTGTTAAAACAGCATGCTATTAAGGCGGAATTTCCAAAGAAGGTGCAAAGAGAAGTGGAAAGAATTCCCGCTCAAGTACAAGCGGAAGAGTTGCAGGGTCGCTTGGATTTACGGGATGAATTGATATATACCATTGATGGAAGCGATTCACGTGATTTTGATGATGCAATCTCTATTTCAAAAGACGAACAGGGAAATTACCATTTGGGTGTACATATTGCAGATGTTACACATTATGTAAAAGAAAAATCACCTTTGGATAAAGAGGCACTTAGCAGAGGAACCTCTGTTTATTTGGTCGACAAGGTAGTACCCATGCTTCCGCAGGAACTGTCTAACGGAATTTGTTCTTTAAATCCGAATGTGGATCGTTTGGCATTGTCTTGTATCATGACCATTGATAAAAAAGGAAATACAATTGAGCATCAAATTGTAGAGACGGTTATAAACTCTAAACATAGATTGGTGTATGAAGATGTTTCGAGAATGTTGGAAAGTGTAGATAAAAATGCGAATTTGAACGAACTTGATGCAAATTTGATTTTAGCGGAAGAACTTGCCGATATTTTGATGCAAAAAAGAATGGAGAATGGAGCCATTGAATTTGACTTTCCGGAGTCCAAAATTGTTGTGGAAGATGAAAAAGTAGTTGATGTGCAGGTCAGAGAGCGAAAAGTTGCAAATGAAATCATTGAAGAATTTATGCTAAAGGCGAATGAAACCGTAGCAAAAGAATATGCGGAAAAACATTTGCCCTTTGTTTATCGAATCCACGAAAAGCCGGCAGTTGACAAAATTAAAGATTTTAATGCGTTTGCAGCAACATTTGGGGTTCATGCACTATTAGATTTGGAAGGAAAAGTAAAACCGAAAGATTTGCAGAATATTCTTCATGAGGTGAAAGGAAAAGAAGAAGAAGACGTCATTTCAAAAGTAATGCTTCGTTCTATGAAACAAGCACGGTATGCACCGAGCAATGACGGTCATTTTGGTTTGGCGGCAAACTATTATACGCACTTTACTTCGCCTATTCGTCGATATCCCGACCTTCAAATTCATCGTATTATCAAAATGGATTTGCATGGAGCCTTGAATGCGAAAAAGATAGCAGAATTGAAACAAACGGTTGAAAGTGTATCAATGCTCTCATCTGAAAGAGAACGAAATGCAGAACTGGCGGAACGGGATTTTGAAGATTTGCGAAAAGCACAGTATATGGAGAATTTTATTGGCCGGACCTTTGAAGGAAAAATTTCATCCATTACTAATTTTGGAATGTATGTTTTACTTCCAAATACAGTGGAGGGACTTGTTCGGTTAAATACCTTGGTAGACGATTATTATATTTACAATGAAGAACAATTCAGTTTGGAAGGTAGAAATTCAAAGCGAATATTCCGCATCGGAATGAAGGTAAACGTTGTGTTGGATTATGTAAAGCCGGATATAAGAGAAATTGGGTTTAGTCTGATGCAGGAGTAGAGAAATGATAGGAAATAATTGTTATACATACAATTATTGTAATGATTTATCCGGCGGAGTGTAAAACAATAGATAGTAAATAAAAGATAGTTTAAATGTATTTTTTACAGAATAAAACAATGATAATCATTGAAAAATTATTTAGAGAGGGGTTATAAAATGAATACTTTAGTTACAAAGGTAACAGAAGATATTTTTTATATGGGCGTGAATGACAGAGAAACGGAGTTGTTTGAGAATATGTGGCCGTTGCCCAAGGGAGTAGCATACAATTCATATTTGATTGTAGATGAAAAAACAGCTTTGATGGATACGGTAAAATCCATCTCTACGGATGAATTTATGGAAAAATTGGAGAGGGTATTGCAGGGAAGAAAGTTGGATTATCTCTTTGTGCATCATATGGAGCCTGACCATTCCGGTTCCATAGGAGCAGTATTAAAGGCATATCCTGATGTGACTCTGGTTGGGAACAAAAAGACAAGAGAAATGCTTTCTTTATTTTACGGTTTTGGAGAAGATAAGTTCATGGAAGTAAAAGAAGGCGATATCATAGACTTGGGAAAGAGAAAAATGCAATTTTTTATGACACCTATGGTACATTGGCCGGAGTCCATGGTAAGTTATGATATGACAGAAAAAGTGTTATTTTCGCAAGATGCGTTTGGAAGTTTCGGAGCGCACGATGGGGCAATCTTTGATGATGAAACGAACTATGAGAAGTATAGAGACGAAACGGAGCGCTATTTTGTCAATATCATCGGGAAATATTCCAAACAAACACAAAAAACTTTGACGAAATTGGCAAGTTTGGAAATCAAAATGATTTTGCCGGTACATGGTTTAGTTTGGAGAAGTAATCCCGAATATATTTTGAATTTATACAATGAATTGGCAAATCAAACCTTACGAGATGGTGTCGTATTGGTGTACGGTTCCATGTACGGAAATACAAAGCATATGGTAGAAATACTTGCACGTGCATTAGCAGAAGAAGGAATAAAAAATATTCAAGTTTTTGATGTTTCAAAAACACACAAATCTTATATTACAAAAGAAATTTGGAAAACCAAAGGACTTATTTTGGCAAGCTGTGCCTATGATAATGCACTCTATCCGCCCATGGAAAATTTGTTGTACACCATTAAGGGAAATAAGATGACAGGACATGTGCTGGGTGTAGTAGGAACGTTCAGTTGGAGCGGTGGAGGTGTGAAAAACCTCGTTACATTAGCGGAAGATAAGAATTATGAGTTTCTTTCCGAAAATGTTGTTGAAGCAAAATGTGCACCGAAGGAAGAGCATTATGAACAACTCAAGGCATTAGCAAAAGCAATGGCTGTAAAGATTAAAGGGGAATAAGCATGAACGAAAGCAACATTAAAGTTGTGGCAAAAAATAGAAAAGCACGCTTTAATTATGAAATTTTAGAGACTTATGAAGTGGGAATTGAACTTCGAGGAACAGAGGTAAAATCCGTTCGAGCATCTAAAGTCAATTTGACAGAAGGTTTTATCTCTATTGATAACGGAGAAGCGTATCTCAAACAGGTACACATCAGTCCTTATGAGCAGGGAAATATTTTTAATACGGATCCTGTAAGAGTGAGAAAGCTTTTGTTGCACAAAAGAGAAATCAAAAAGCTGATTGGGGAAACTGCACAAAAAGGTTTTACGCTCATCCCTCTATCTATGTATTTAAAAAACGGGAAAGTCAAACTTTCCTTGGGACTTGCACGAGGGAAAAATACACATGATAAGCGTCAGGATTTGGCAAAAAAAGATGCTATGCGAAAAATTGACCGTGCATTAAAAAGTTATTGATGAACAATTTATCTCTATGATGAAATATATTTTTGTAGAAAGAACAGTGATAAGATATCATTGTTCTTTTTGTTTAATACGAAACGCTGTTTTAATATATAAATATCGTATCTAATTATGAAAAAGAAAATAAACTATAACAGCATTAAAAAAACAGCTTTTTATAATTTTATCAGTGATGGTAATAAAGTAATGAGAATAAATCATTTTTTTGAGAAATGTATACCATAAAGTTCATTACATAGTGTTAAAAAAATTCAAAAGATTAATACAAAATCCTATTAAAAATGCCCCTTAAATTTGACGAAAATAAGTAACTATAAAATAGGACAAAATTTTTTGGAGAATATTTGATTAGTACTTAAGAAGAGATTGAAAAATAAAAGTATGGGTTGACTTTTGTTCATACTGTATATATAATATATATACAGTATGAACATGAATTATCTTGTGACGAGAGAAAATATATCAAAATGATATATTGCTGTTTTAAATTGCTCTATGAAAAGGTAGATTTTATTATAACTTTAATAGGTGTTGGCTGTTAGAGGTTATTGGAGGTGAAAGAATTGAGAATGATATTATCCAATTTGTCAAAGGAACCTATTTACGAACAAATCAAGAGGCAAATAAAAGAACAAATTATGTCGGGCGATCTTACGGAAGGCGAACTTCTTCCCTCTATTCGCTCATTGGCAAAAGAATTACAGGTGTCGGTCATTACGACGAAACGAGCATATGATGATTTGGAAAAGGAAGGATTTGTTGCAACGATGCCCGGAAAAGGCTCTTATGTTTTGGGGCAGAATATGGAGCTTTTGAAAGAGCATAGAATGCGAGAGATTGAAGAAGAATTTACGAAAACATTGCATAAAGCCTATCAAATTGGCTTATCGGAAGAACAGGTCATTGAAATCATCCATATCTTGAGCAACACTCGGTAGGGAATTTGCCAAGCAATAACATTATTTCGTTTGAAAAAAACGTATGGGAAAAATATGGATAGTATATTTTTGAAATCGGATTGGAGAATGATGAACTTAACCGATATAAAAATTGTATCTATATGATATCAATGAAGGTTGTGGAAATAGGAGGTTTCTTTTGATGCGATAATTTCTAAGAAAAAATGTTATATAATAAAGCAGTTTAGAAGGAAGGGATTTTATTTTTTGAAAACTTTTTTGATAGGACATTTGTTGTGTTATGAACGGGCAATATATTAAAACAGAGCTTATGTAAGGACCGGAAGATTAAAATCAGTTTAAAAAAATTAGGAGGGGATAGTATGTTAGAAGTCAAGAATGTTTCAAAACAGGTAGGGCTGTTTCGCTTGAAAGATATATCCTTTACGTTGAAGGAAGGCTATATTATGGGATTGGTTGGGCCAAACGGCGCAGGAAAAACCACATTACTTCGAGTAATTATGAACTTAATGAGAAAAGATGCCGGACAAATTCGAATTTTCGGAATGGAGCATGAGCAGGATGAGAAACAAATCAAAGATAAAATCGGATTTGTATATGATGAAAATTATTTTCATGAAGATTTTCGTATGAAACATATGAGCAAAATTTTGAGCGGTTTTTACAGCAAATGGAATTGGGATGTGTACCGTGAGTTGATGGAGAAAATGCAGCTGGATGAAATGCAAAAGATAAAAACATTATCCAAAGGAATGAAGATGAAATATTCGATTGTGACCGCACTTTGTCATGAGGCGAAATTAATCTTGATGGATGAACCTACGGCGGGTTTGGATCCTGTGGTTCGACGAGAAGTATTGCAATTATTTCAGGCATATTTGGCGGAGCATTCTTGTAGCTTGTTGTTTTCAACGCATATTACCTCCGATTTGGACAAAATAGCGGATTACATTACCCTTATGCAAAATGGCGAGATTATTTTTTCACAAAGTAAGGAGGATGTGATGAATAAGTATATTTTGTTAAAAGGAGCAAAAGAAGACTTTAGTGATGAAATCAAAAATCTTGCACTCGGTTGGGAGGAAAATTCTTTTGGATTTACCGCTTTGACGGAACGCACCTCTTTTTGCTCACAAAGTATAGTACAGGAAATGCCGATTTTGGAAGATTTGATGTATTTTTACGGGCGCAAAAATAACAGGTAGAGTGTCAGTAGATATAAGTGAGAATTAAAAATTGAAAAAACGCATTTTCGAAAAAATGATTGTTTTTTGAACTTATAAATTGTTCGAAGTTTTTAAAGAGAGAAGGAGAAGGTATGCTGCATTTATTAAAAAAAGACTATGTTCTTTATATCAATGATAATCTGAAAGGAATATTGCAACAGGGCGGGATGTTTTTGATAGCCATACTTTTTATTTTCAGCATAAGAAGGGAATGGATTTCAACTTATTTTGTGGCCCAGTATTTGTTTATTGTAATATTTTCTTATATAACGGGCGAAAACCAAGATGCGAACCGCATTTTGTTTTCTTCTCTGCCGATTGAACGTTGGAAAATTATC
>JBGZJG010000160.1:0-3233 GCA_041848665.1 Filifactor sp. | reverse complement strand
ATTTGCAAATTCAATTACTTCATCTTCCAACAAAACTCCATTTGTGGTAAGTGTAAATCGAAATTTTTTGTTTTTCTTCTTTTCCAAACTTCTTCCATAAGCAACCAATTTCTTAACCACTTCCCAATTCATAAGCGGCTCTCCACCAAAGAAATCCACTTCCAAATTCGTTCGTCGTCCGGAATGTTCCACCAAAAAATCCAGCGCCTGCTTTCCTACCTCAAAACTCATCAAGCCATCTTGACCTTGGTATTTTCCTTGTCCTGCAAAACAATATTCACATGCTAAATTGCAGGTATGTGCAACATGAAGACACATCGCCTTAACGACATTTTGAGGTTTTATTGTCACTTTGGTATTTTTATATACATCTTCCGAAAAAAGCTGCCCATTTTCCTTTAAATAAGTAATGTCTTCCAAACAGTCATCAATTTCCTGTTCGCTTAAATGCAAATTTGCATATTTTTCCTGTATACGTTTAACAATCTCATCTCTCTTCATACCTTCGTACCATGCTATAATGTCATATGCTACTTCGTCCACAGCATGAACAGAGCCGCTATACGTATCAATTACTATATTATATCCATTCAATTTATATTGATGTATCATTTATTTCTCCTATTAAATCCCGAAAATAAAAACCACCGGCTCATATGCTCTCCACCGGCGGTCGCTATTACAATTTTTATTAATGTTGTTCACAAGGTTGATTTGCCACTCCGCAAGATGTTTTACATGCAGATTGACAAGAAGTTTGACATTCTCCACAACCACCGTTTATCATACTTTCTCTCAAATTTCTGGTATGCAATGTCTTAATTCTGGTTACTCTTGTACTTTCACAAGGTTGATTTGCTACTCCACAAGATGTTTTACATGCAGATTGACAAGAAGTTTGACATTCTCCGCAACCGCCGTTTATCATACTTTCTCTTAAATTTCTGGTAGCTAATGTTTGAATTCTTTTCATAAGTAAATACCCCTTTGCTTTTATTCACATTCTATTGTTTTATTAGTACTTATTATTTTACAACAAACAAACCGCTTTTACAATAGGTCAACGACACAAATCTCAAAAGGAAGTTTTCCGGTTGTACTTTTTAAATCCATTCCACTATAAATGTATTTTTTCAGTGTAAAAATAATTTCTGTACTGATTTGTTCTCCCGGAGTAATAATCGGCACTCCCGGAGGATATGCCCATATATACTCTTTACTGATTTTTCCGATGGACTCTTCCAATTTTATAAATTTCCCTGCCATGTAAATTGTATTACAAATTGGATAAATTACTTGAGGAAGTTGATGTTGATTAAAAAAACATTTTTGAGAAATGTCCGCATTTTTCAGATAGGAAAACTTATCCTGCTCCATTTTTTTTGTTTTAAGAAAATCGTTCCATTTTTCATCAATCTCCAATAAAGCATTCGCAAATTTTTCTAAATTTTCTTTTGTATCACCCATTCCTGTCATAGCAATAATATAATCCGGTGATGCCATCTCAACTTCCACACAATATTGTTCTCTCAAAATCTGCATGAGCCGTCTTCCTGTCATTCCGACTTTTTTAGCTGAAATGACAATCTTACTTCTATCGTGTGCATATATGGATTTTGTTTTAGTATCCGGCATAAAAATTTCCAAATTATTTAAGTTTTTCATTCGTTTATAAAAAAAGTTCAAATTTTTATTCCAATTTTTAAACAGAAGCGCTCCCTCTTCTTCCAAAAGCATAATACAACTGTCTATCGAAGACATTAAGAGATACGATGGACTGCTTGTTTCAAAGATATCAATCGCATTTTGAATTTGTTGCTCCTCAATTAATTCTCCATTTCTGTGCAAAAGTGCAGTTTGTGTTAAACTCGGCAAGGTCTTATGTAAACTGTTTATAACAATATCTGCTCCACTTTGCGAAGCTCTGTTTGGAAAACCATGTCCAAAACCCAAATGAGAGCCATGAGCCTCATCAATCAAAACCGGAATATTTCTCTCATGAGCTGTTTTACAAATGCTTTCAATATCACTGACTATTCCCTCATAAGTCGGACTTGTTAAAATAATCAGTTTGATTTTCGGATTATATTCAAGCATCTCTTTTATTTTCTTCGGAGACACGCTTCCATAGCCCTGTATAAAATCTTCTTGCTCCGGCAAAATATATAGTGGGTGCAGTGCACATATTTGTACTGCATGGTATACCGACTTATGGCAATTTCTGGCAACCAAAACAGTATCTCCCGGTTTTGTCGCTGCATAAATTCCTGCTAAAATTCCACAGGTACTTCCATTCACAAGAAAATGAGTCGTTTGACTTTCCCATAACCTTGCCGCAAAAGCCATAGATTGTTTCAAAATCCCCTGCGCATCATGCAAATCATCAAAACCGTCAATCTCGGTAATGTCAAATTTTGCACACAATTCCTTCAAATATGTGAAGTTCTTTGATACAGTAATATTGCGTTTATGTCCTGGCATATGCATCGGAACAACCATATGCTCAGAGTATTTTTTCAATTCTTCAATCAACAATCCGTGTTTCACATTCTTTCTCCTAATCTACATAACCTAAAAAATTTCTTTCTTCTCACAAAAAAACTGTACTTTTTCAAGCACAGTTTTAAGATTGGTGAAGATGATTGGACTTGAACCAACGACCCCCTGCATGTCAAGCAGATACTCTAACCAACTGAGCTACACCTTCTAATAATATAAAATTATATGTATTATATCCGATTTTTTCTATTATTTCAAGAAAAATCGGATATAATACATACCAGTATCTAAATTGAATTCAATATTTCACACTTAAAAACATACCTTACAGCATTTCAACGCTGTGTTTCATCATCAGGTCCTGCACACGTTCTCTATAATGAGTATGTTGTTTTTCATCAACAAGGTTTGCCGCAATTTCATTTGCCACATCTTCGTATGCAAATTGTTGTTTTGGATATTTCTTGTCAAGCTTAATGACATGATAGCCAAACTGTGTCTTAATCGGCTCCGATATTTTCCCTTCTTCCAATGCATAAGCTGCCTCTTCAAATTCAGAAACCATTTGCCCTTTTCCAAATTTTCCAAGACTTCCTCCGCTGGACTTTGATGGACAGGAAGAATATTCCTGTGCAATTTTTGAAAAATCTTCGCTTGCTTTTACCATGCTATAAACTTTATCCGCTTCTTCCTTCGTATCTACCAAAATATGAGATGCTTCCACCTTCTCGTCT
>JBGZJG010000159.1:0-5910 GCA_041848665.1 Filifactor sp. | reverse complement strand
TGCCTGCCGAAAGCGTTATTCCAACTTTCGGATTAGTTTTTTCAAGATATAGCCACTCATCTTAAATTGTCTTTACACAAATCCTCCTTTGAAGGAGGTGTCCGAAGGACGGAGGATGTTAATTTTAAAGTTATATCCCCCTGCCCCCTTTAAAAGGGGGATTTGTTGCGGTAAATTACTTTAAATTAGCTATATCCGGAGTAGCGTATGTTTTCTTTAAAAGGGAATAAAAAAACGGAAAATGTTTCTTTTAAGATTACATCCCCCTGCCCCCTTAAAAGGGGGATTTGTTGCGGTAAATTACTTTAAATTAGCTATATTGAATTTGCTCTAAAAGATAAGAACCAGCAAAATCAAGGTTTGTCGGTGCTTTTTAAGGGTACGGAACAGTAAAATCAAGGTTCGTCGGAGCTTTTTAAGGATACGGAACAGCAAAATGAATAAAAAAACCAGCAAAAAGCACCGACGGAGGAGTAAAAAGCACCGACGGAGCATCAAAAAGCATATTTGGAACATCAAAAAGCATATTCGGAACATCAAAAAGCATATACGAAACATCAAAAAGCATATTCGGAGCGTCAAAAAGCATATACGGAGCAGCTAAAAGCATATATGGAGCAGCTAAAAGCATATACGGAACAGCTAAAAGCATATACGGAACAGCTAAAAGTACATAGCTAACTCATTTTAAATTGTCTTTATACAAATTTTCCTTTGAAGATAGGAAGTTTGTGAGAGTAGCATATATTTCTTTTAAGATTACATCCCCCTGCCCCCTTAAAAGGGGGATTTGTTGCGACAAAATACTTTGAATTAGCTATATCCGGAGTGGCGTATGTTTTCTTTAAAAGGGGATAAAAAAACGGAAAATGTTTCTTTTAAGATTATATCCCCCTAATAAAATTATATCCCCCCTACCCCCCTTAAAAGGGGGATTTGTTAAGATGAATTATTTAAAAGTTATTTATGTATCTAACTTATTTCAAATTATCGTTATACAAATCCTCCTTTGAAGAGAGGAAGTCTGCGAAGGCAGAGTATGTGGGAAGGACGGAGGATGTTAATTTTAAAGTTATATCCCCCCCTTAAAAGGGGGAATTATTGCGATAAAATACTTTAAATTAGCTATATCCGGAGTGGTGTATGTTTTCTTTAAAGGGGATAAAAAAAGAAAATAGAGAAAGAGAGTAAAAAAATTATTGTCTAATATCCTCCCTTTCTCTATTACCTAATGCTCCTCCCCCATTGCCTTTGATAGGTTTTCTTCTTTTATTACCTTTTAAAAAAAAAGCCACTCTTTCGAGTAGCTTTTTTTAGTTATCACTATTGTCCGTAACCCGGATTTTGGTCATTTGCTAAATCAGGATTAGCGTCAATTGCTCCACGAGGAATTGGCAACTGCCAACGGAAACCATCTGCTGGATAGGTTAATACTTTTGCAGGTGTTCCCGTGCCATCAGAAAATTCTCCATAACTTCCTCTTTGTAAAGGCAAAGCAAGTCTTTTCAATGTGAAAAATCTGTCCCCTTCAAAAGATAACTCAAAACGACGCTCTAACAAAATAGCATCTAACAAATTAGTACCTGTTTCAGCTCCTGATACAAAATTTTCATATCTATTTTTTCTTACCTCGTCCAAAGCTGTGAGCGCTTCCGCTTCTCTGCCTCCTATACGGTAAAGAGCTTCTGCCTTAGTTAAATACACTTCTTCTACACGAAGATATTTTCCGTCAACCAAGTTTTTTGTACCTGTTGCTCTTCCAAAGTATTTTGAAATACTGTTGTATGTTTTTCTGGCATATACTCCTGTTGAAATAGTAGCTTCTTTTCTAATATCAGAGTCTTTAAACATATTATAGAAATCATAGGCACATACGTATTCAGCTCTGTTACTTCCCGCAGCATTGCGTTGTCCGTAAGTATTTCCGATAGCTATGTCATTTTTCTCCGTAATTAATATTTTGAAAAGAACGTTATCTGAGAAATCATCTGTCCATACATTAGCGAACTCAGAACGAGGAGCTACTTTGAAAGTTTTGTCTTCAATAGCTTTATCAGCGTGTGTTACTGCATCGCTATATTTACCATAGTGAAGATATACACGAGCCAACAAACCATTGATAGCAGCTTTGTTCAATCTTCCTTGAATTTTGGTATCCCCTATAAGAGATAGCGCTTGATTGAAATCGGCAATCACAGCATCATAAACTCCTTGAACGGTAGTTCCTGCTCTACGAGGTTTTGCCGTTGGTTCAAAAGTTTTTGAATAGTAGATTCCCAAACTTGTTAAAGCGTCTGACGATTGTGTAGGAATTTTACAGTGAAGACGAGCAATATCAAAGTGTACCAAAGCTCTCACAGCGAGTGCTTCTGCTTGTATGCGGTCTCTGGATTCACTTTTAGCAATCTTGTCGATGTTATCTAAAATTGAGTTTGCTCTACTGATAATTTTGTATCCTACCTCATAAATAGGGAACACTTCATCATTCGGAATAAATCTCCACTCAAAGAGCTCATCTTGTGTTAAACGCCCTTGCGGATTAAATGTAAGGTTATCTGACAATATATCAGGAGAACTGATAAGATGCCCATCTTGCCCAAAATAACCAATATTCATAAATCCTGCATACATACCTTTTACGGCGCTTTCAAACCCTTGTAGGGAAGAAAACTGCTGCTCCTCAGTGAGCCCATCATAGGGCGTTCTATCTAAATCACACGAAGCAAAAAACGTTGCTATCAATGCTAATATACTTATTTTTTTCATCATTAATCAAATTTAAATTATTAGAAAGTAACATCTATACCCATTGTGTAGGTACGTGTTGTTGGATAGCTATACAAGTAATACAATCCTGGAATGAAATTCTGAGTTGCACCTAATTGGTTTTCTCCTGAACCAATAGAAACCTCAGGGTCTCCCTCAAATTTTGTCCAAGTATATAAATTTTGACCTTGAACAAAGATTCGTACGTCGCTAAATCCTTTTATAGTTCCTTTCGGAAGTGTATATCCCAAAGACAAAGTTCTGAAACGAATGTAAGAAGCATCTTGCAAGAAACGGTCAGTTGTTTGATTAAATTTAGAATCTAAACGCGGAAGTTTATTATCCCCTACTTGTTTCCAATAATCTAATGCGTCTCTTCTTTTGTTACTTGAAATAGAAGCCCCGTCACTGAGCAAATGTTGTGCCATATAGTTGTGTGTGTATTGCCCCAATTTGAATGAAAAATCGGCACTTAAATCAACACCTTTGTATTTGAAAGATGTGTAAAATCCTCCGTATTGTTTTGGCAAAACAGACTTACCACTGTGAACGAAATTCGTTGCCAAACTGAAATCGTTTGTTGTTGTTATTGCTTTTGTAGTTTCATCTTCGTGATAATATAAAGCATCACCGTTATTAGGGTCTACTCCTGCATAGCGAGGCATATAGAATGTAAACGGAGTTTCACCTTCTCTCAAAACAGAAATACCACCAACTACGATATCATTTTGACCTCCTAAATCTTTGATAGTATAATCCATAAATGTAATGTTTCCTCCTACATTCCAACGGAAATCTTCTGTTTTAATAACATCTGCACTTAAAGATAATTCAAATCCAGAAGAAACCATTTTCCCTGTGTTTGTATATTGAGTATATGCACCTGTTTCATAAGCCAATGACCTTTCAAATAAGAAATCCTTACGGGCATTGTTGAAATAGCTCGCTGTGAAAGATATGCGGTTATTGAAAAAGTCAGACTCTAACCCAAAGTTGTATGAAACCTGTTCTTCCCAAGTGAGGTCTTTGTTTGAGATGATAAGATTAGGTCTTGCTGCTGGTTGCCCTCCGTAGGAAACAGAACCATAATACCCTTGTGATGCATAATTAGGAATATTCCAGTTACCGGTTGTTCCGTAAGAAGCTGTTAATTTTAGGTTATTTAACCACTCAACAGAACTTAAAAAGTCTTCTTTGGAAATATTCCAACCTAAACTTCCACTCCAAAATAATCCGTAACGATGATCTGCTCCAAAACGAGAAGCTCCATCTCTTCTCAAAGAAGCTGACGCTAAATATTTTCCTTTATAATCATACTCTACAAGCCCTGCCAAAGAAAATAAAGCGCTCTCTTCTTTGCTTGTTGTTGTTTCAACCGGTGCCGAACTATTTTCTTGTGTTGTTAAGAGACGATTGCTATACCCTTTACTTTCAAAGAAATAGTAATAGAAATAATCATCTGTGTATTCTGAAAATACGGTAGCATTCAAATTATGGTCACCAAAAGATTTTTGATACGATAACTGATTAAGCCAAGTATAAACATACGTATCACGCCCTCTATCGTTTTTAGACCCTGGTGCAGCAGGATCTCCCACATATCCGTCTAAGATAGAACCAGGCATTGTATAGTTTTCTCTTATAAAACGGCGATAATTAGCAGAATATTTCGTCAAAAAGGACAACCCTTTAATGATTTCATATTTAGCATAGAGGCTTCCTACCAACTGAGTTCTCTTATCAAGAGAAGGAGCTGTTTCAATACCTTCTAAAATGTTAAATCCTTGATTTGTTTCATTGTAAATGGCTTTTCCTTCACTATCATACAATATTGCCCCATCTGCATCACGTGCATATACCGGTTCGTAAGCATTATAAAGATACATTGCACGGAAAGGGTTTTGTACGTTATTTCTGTCACGTAACTCATCTGAACGTGTATGCGCCACACTTGAATTAAGCCCTATTTTTAATTTATCGGTTACTTTTGTATCGAAATTAAAACGAACGGTATAACGTTTAAATCCTTCTACCTTTCTAACAATTCCTGTGTTTTTATCAAATCCTCCTGATAAGAAGTAAGAACCATTATCAGTTGCTCCGGAAGCAGACAATGAGTGAGACACGATTTGAGAATTTCTCAAAATATCTTTTTGCCAATCGTGGTCATAGCTCGCCAACAAGGATTTTTGAGCATCAGTACGTGTGTATGTAGTGGCATTATATGCTTCTTCATAACGCATTTTTTCTTCAGCGTTCATCATTTCAAAAGGGTCTTCAATTTTTTCACCAAATCCTGTTCTTGCCGAATATGAGATTTTGGCTCCGCCTTTTTTTCCTTGCTTTGTGGTAATAACAATAACACCATTTGCACCTCTTGAACCATAAATAGCCGTAGAAGCTGCATCTTTAAGCACTGTCATTGTTTCAACATCATTAGGATTGAGTATGTTCAAATCTGACTCACTCACAAAAACACCATCTACCACATAAAGAGGTTGTGCTTTGTCTCCTCCTTTTGCATTCAAAGAAACCGCCCCACGCACTTTGATAGTTGCTGTTTGTCCTGGTTTTCCATTAAGAGAAGTTACATCAACCCCTACTGCCTTACCTTGCAACATATTGTCAACAGATGTGGAAGGGGTTAATTTTCCTAAATTTTCGCTTCCTACTGTTGTTACCCCCGAAGTTGTAACGTCTTTCTTGCGAGTGGTATATCCCGTTATTACCACCTCATCAAGTTCTTCGGTTTGTTCTTCCATTACCACATCAATTCTTGTGGTTGAGTTAGAAACTACTTTACTCACCAATTTAAGTCCCATTCCCATAAATTGGAGAACATCATTTGGTTTTGCACTGATTGAGTAGTTTCCGTCAAAATCTGTGGAAACACCGCGATTAGTTCCCTTAATGGTAACCACGATTCCGGGCAAGGGCATTCCCGTCTCGTCCTTTACCGTTCCGGCAATAGTTTTCTCTTGTGCAAAAGAGAATTGCAATGCTGCAAACAGAAGCACTACAAACGATACTGTTTTTAATTTCATTTTCATCTTCTTTAATGTTTGACAGTGCAAATTTCTTTCTTTTTTACATAAACCGCAAATGTTTCCACCGTTTTTTGTTTTTGTAAAATATTTTTCAGAT
>JBGZJG010000158.1:0-5716 GCA_041848665.1 Filifactor sp. | reverse complement strand
TTTCATTTAACCGGTTGAAGGAACGGTTTTTATTTTGCACTTCAATCATTATATTGTAGATGAAAGCATAATGGATATGTTCCATGTTGAGTTGAAACAAATTTAAGCAAAACTATAAATCAAAGATAAATGAGGGGAAGAAAAAATTGATTGAACTGATTAATATTTCAAAAACTTTTCAAAGTAAAAAAAATCAAGTAACCGCACTTAAAAACGTAAACCTTCATATCGAAAAAGGCGATATTTATGGAATTATCGGGTACAGCGGAGCAGGGAAAAGCACCTTGGTGCGTTGCATTAATTTTTTGGAAACTCCGACGAAAGGCGATGTTAAAATCAAAGGTACTTCTCTACAATCTCTATCTCCCAAAGAATTAAGGGAAACGAGAAAAAATATCGGTATGATTTTTCAGCATTTCAATTTAATGAATAATATCAACGTATTTGATAATATTGCAGCTCCTCTCAAAGGCAGAGGCTATACCAAAGCACAAATCTCGGATAAAGTAAATTCTCTGCTCAATTTGGTCGGCTTAAATGATAAAGCAAGTGCTTATCCAAGACAACTCAGCGGAGGTCAAAAACAAAGAGTTGCAATCGCTCGTGCCCTCAGCAACAATCCCGAAATTTTGCTCTGCGATGAAGCAACCTCCGCCCTCGATCCGAATACAACCAAATCTATCTTGGCATTGTTGCGTCAAATCCATCAAAATACCGGAATTACAATTGTAATTATCACACACCAAATGGAAGTTGTAAAACAAATTTGTACAAAAGTTGCTGTTATGGAAAAAGGTCGAATTGCAGAATGTGGCTCTTTAATTGATATCTTCTCCAACCCACAAACTGAACTTACAAAAGATTTTGTATCTCAAACTATGCACGGAGATGAATTCCTTGAAAAGATGAAAGATGAAAACCGAACTTTGTACAAACTGTCTTTTCTTGGAGAAAGCACACACTCTCCTCTTATTTCGGATGTAGTAAAACACTATGATGTTATGATAAATATTCTGTTTGGAAACATTGAAAAAATTTCAGAGAATATGCTTGGAAATTTGTATGTAGAAATGCTTGGGGAAGAAGAAAATATTTCTGCAGCAGTGAAGTACATCAAACAAACAGGTACAAGAATTGAGGTGATTACACATGCTTAGTCAATATTTTCCAAACATGGCAAATTTATACCCCGAATTGCTTTCCTCATTATTGGAAACGTTCTATATGATAGGTATATCCGGTTTTTTCTCCTGCCTAATCGGAATTCCCTTGGGCGTGGTTATGCTTGTTACTTCAAAGGGACATATCTTGGAAAACAGCATCCTCTATTCTTTTCTATCAAAGATTGTCAATGCGCTACGCTCTATTCCCGCAATTATTCTATTTGCAGCATTAACCGGAATTACCCGTTTTGTTATGGGAACCAGCATCGGACTAAAAGGTTCTTTGTTCCCCCTTACCGTTGCATGTATTCCATTTTTGGCAAAGCAAGTTGAATTAGCACTGTACAGTATCGATTCTGGTGTAATCGAAGCTTATGCGGCAATGGGATTTTCTCCATTTCAAATTATTGTTAAAGTCATTTTGAGAGAAGGTTTGGGTGGAATTATCAATGCCATTACAGTCTCTCTTATCAGCTTACTAAGTTTTTCCGCTATTGCCGGTTCTGTCGGTAGCGGCGGTTTGGGTTACTTTGCCATTCGTTACGGCTATCAAGGATTTAAACAAGATGCAATGATTGTAACGGTTTTAATTATTCTTGTACTTGTATATCTTATGCAAGCAATCGGCGACTTCTTTGCACATAAAGTATCTCACTGACACATCCATACTAATTTATGAAAACAATATGTAGCTTGCCAATACAAGTATAACTCCCATTCTTCATAAATGGAATACTCCCTACAACTCCATTTGCGATTATCCCCAAATAGAGTCAGCCTATGCATGATGCTATTTGTGAAATCAAAAAGACAGAACACATTCCAATCTCTTTCCGTTTTGAATGTATTCTGTCTTTCTTTTTTACCATATCAGAATAATTTATTTTTTACACGAATCGCATATTACAAGACTTTATTCGACCAATTCTCCGCATTTAAAACCTCATCTACAATCTCCTGATAAAAATCAGGGTCGTGTGAAACAAGTAAGACAGTGCCTTTGAACGCACGAATTGCTTTTTGAAGTTCTTCTTTTGCCTCCACATCTAAGTGATTGGTCGGCTCGTCCAATACCAAAAGATTAATTTCCTCAAGCATCACTTTACATAAACGCACCTTTGCATTTTCTCCGCCCGAAAGTACCATCATCTGTGATGTAATGTGTTCATTCGTCAGGCCACATCTTGCCAATTCCAATCGAATTTCATGATTTGTCATAGAAGGAAATGCATTCCAAACTTCTTCCACTGCCGTATTCGTATTCTTCTTACTATCTTCCTGTTCAAAAAATCCGGGTGCAACATGTTGCCCCAAGTGAATTTCTCCCTGCAACGCTTTTTGTTTTCCAAGCAAAGTTTTCAATAAAGTGGATTTTCCTATCCCATTTACTCCTTTAATGGCAATTTTTTTGCCTCTCTCAATCTCCAAATCAAATGGTTTCGTAAGAGGTTCATCATATCCAATCACTATATTTTTTGCCTCAATGACTACCTTCGATGGTGTTCGAGCTTCTCGAAAAGCAAATGTCGGTTTGATTTTTTCCTTCGGTCTCTCAATCATTTCCATTCTATCCAACTGTTTCATGCGACTCTTTGCACGTCCAGTTGTAGAAATTCTCGCTTTGTTTCGAGCAATAAAATCTTCCAAACGTTCTACTTCCTTTTGCTGTTTTTCATAAGCTTTTTCGTGCTGCAGCTTTTTCAATTCATACAAACGCTGAAATTCATCATAATTCCCTACATATCGATTTAAAATCCCGTTTTCTACATGGTAGATAATATTCGTAACCGTATTGATAAAAGGAACATCGTGAGAAATCAAAATGAACGCATTTTCATACGAATTCAAAAAACGTTTTAACCATTCTATATGCTCAAAATCCAAATAATTGGTCGGTTCATCCAATAGCAAAATCGTAGGATTTTGCAAAAGGAGCTTGGTTAGCAAAACTTTAGAGCGCTGCCCTCCGCTCAACTCATTGACTTCTCTATCCAAACCGATATCTTTCAACCCCAACCCGCCTGCCACTTCTTCAATTTTCGAATCCAAGACATAAAATCCGCTATCTTCCAATATCGTCTGAATTTCTGCGGAGTCTTCCAAAAGACGATTTAGTTCTTCTTCCTCGGCAGAACCCATCTTTTCATAAATCCTATTTAATTCTTCTTCCAATTCATACATGTGCGAAAAAGCCAGTCTCAGATTTTCACGAATGGTCGTTCCGTCTTCTAACACACTGTGCTGATCCAAGTACCCTACTTCCACACGATTAGACCATGTAACCGTACCTTCATCCGGCATCAAATGTCCCGTTATAATATTCATAAATGTTGATTTTCCTTCTCCATTCGCTCCAATCAACGCAACATGCTCCCCTTTCAATAATCGAAAGGAAACATCCTCCAATATACTTCGTCCTCCAAATCCATGACTTACATTTTTTACAGTCAATAAACTCATTTCTATTCTCCTATAATGATTTATTTCACTCTACTTTTCCTACAAAAATTTTAACGCAATAAAAACACCCAAAACACAATGCAACTACCCCTACACTTGTATTTTGCAAACTAATTTTCTCTTTTGCATAGTGTCCTCAACAAATTTAAATAAAAATCACTTGTACCCCTTAAGGTCGGTATATAAATATACAAAACGATTTCATCCATCTGCAAATTGACAGTTTATTGTTCATCCATATAAGCTTTGGTATCTATAGGTAATTCTTTTTCAGCAAGTCTTTTTTCTACCCTTTCTTTTACCAATGTATAACATACGGACATAACCGGCACAGCAATAACGATAGCAGGTAGACCGCCAATCATTCCACCTATAAAAATGGCAACTAATACCCAAAATCCAGCTAAACCTGTAGATTCTCCCACAATTCTCGGCACAAGAATATTTCCGTCAATCTGCTGAAGAATTAAGATGAGTACGGCAAACCAAATAGATTTAACCGGATCAATTACCAAAATCAAGAAAAATCCCACTACTCCGCTTAAAATGGAGCCTATCATCGGTATGATATTTGCAATACTTACCAAAACACTAATGATAAATGCAAGCGGTATCCTTAAAACAATCATACAAATAAAAGTAATTATCCCTAAAACAAGTGCATCCGTTAACTGACCTGTAATATAACAGTGGAATGTATGATTTGTGAGTCGTGAAATGCGCAAAATCTCTTTTACCGTTTTTTCGGAAAAAACACTGTACAAAAATTTTCTGATTTGAGCTAAGAATTTTTCTTTTCCACTTAATAAATATATCGAAATAATAATACCCATCATAATATTGAACAGTTTGTTGGTGAAAGCACTTGAAAATTCAATAATTCGTGGCAATAAATCCTGCAATATTTTCAAAAACTTTGTTCCAAAATTTCTCCATGAGGAAGAATTAATCTCTAAGTTTCTCAAAATTTCACTATGTTCCAAAAAATCCATAACATCATTCTTTTCAAGCCACTTGTCCAACATGTCTCCAAATTCATTAATATAATATGGCATTTTTTCAATCAACTTTGTTAAACTTTCTATCAATTGAGGAATAAATACGTTGGCTATCAATACTATAACAAAAAAAGTCAAAAGAAAAGTAAGGCTAATAGAAACACAGCGTACAAGATTTTGTCGTTGTTTTTTTCTGCATAAAAATTTCGTGCAAATTGCCTCTATCTTTTTCATTGGAATGAACATCAAATATGCAATAACCACTCCATAAACAAAAGGACTTATTTTTTTCAGTCCCGTTGAAATGCCCTCCAATGCAAACGGAATATTTTTTACCATAAAGTAAAATGCTATTCCGATACAAATAACCCAACTATATACGATAATTTTATTTTTAATTGCCTTCTTATCCGGAACAAACATACTCCCTTACCCCTTATATCCAATTACTTTTCGCAAACGGCAATCTTCCCGTTGCTACTATTCTTTTCATTATTTCCTTTTTGGTCATTTTTCTTCCTTTGCATTTTATTTGTCACTATGGCTGAATATCAAAAGGTATTTTTCCTTTTTTGACGATTTCTTTGGCAAATAAAATCATACCGTCCGCAAAGGTTATCCCGTATTTAGCAAACCTTTTTTCTGCTTGTTTCTTGATTTCATCGTCAATTTCAAAACTAAATTCTACCTCTTTTGCCATCCCATATCTGCCATCATACCTTCGGCTGCTTATAGATATCCCCTCCTTGCCCCTATCTCAAAGACATAGACAAGTAATTCATTATCTACAATACGAAAAACAGTCCTATAATCTCCTATTCGTATTCTAAAAATATCATCATAGTTTTTAGAATGGAACTTCTTCACATCATAGAACCGGATATTTTCCCTGTCCTCTGCCAATTCTGCGAATGCTTTAAAAAATCGAATCCCTGTCCCCTTGTTTTTCTTTATGAACTTTTCAGCGGACTTGGAATATTTAACCTTGTAAAAGCTCATCTAAAGTCAATTCCTTTCCGCTTAAATTGTCAAAATCAATATTCAATGCTTCAATTTCTTCCTGTTCGTGTTTATCTATATAGGCACAATTTGCAT
>JBGZJG010000157.1:0-9858 GCA_041848665.1 Filifactor sp. | reverse complement strand
TTTTAAGTTTCAAAATTATGAACTATTTATCCAGTATTTTCTTACAAAAATAATTTATGCAGTAGCTGCTCTTTTTGCCATAAATTTTTGGAATGCAATCATCACTGTAATTACAACAATTCCCGCAATATCTGTCACAACAGATGGATTGATTAACAACAATCCGCCTATTACAAGGAAAATACGCACAATCGGATTGGTTTTGGTAAATACCCAACCGGATACTCCACCTGCAATACCGTACATACCGATTAAAGAAGTCACAATAATTCGTACTACTTCCAACGCTGTCGTATCAACCAAGATAAGCGCAGGATTCATAACGAAAATATACGGAATTAAGAAGGCGGCTATTGCCAGCTTGGTTGCTTGAACACCTGTATTGAAAGGATTTCCCTTTGCAATCGCAGAACCGGCATAAGCAGCTAATGCAACCGGAGGAGTGATGTCTGCCAAAATACCGAAATAGAATGCAAACAAGTGTGCAGAAAGCGCCGGTACTCCCAACTGCATAACAACCGGTGCCGCAATGGTAGAAGTAATCAAATAGTTTGCCGTAGTAGGCACACCCATACCAAGTACCAAAGAAGTAATCATTGTAAAGAACAGTGTTAAATACATATTTCCGCCTGCTGCTGTTAAAAGACCTCCACCAAGCTTTAATCCCAATCCGGTCAAAGTAACAATTCCTACAATAATTCCTGCTACCGCACAGGCACAGGCAACTCCGATAATGTTACGAGCTCCGTTTACAAAGGCTTCTCCTAAAACTTTAACCGGTACTCTCGTGCTCTTACGAAGATACGGTACGATAATACAAGCAATAATACCTCTGCTTGCCGCATAAATCGGAGAATAATCCATTCCCAAAAGTACGATAATTACAATCAAAGGAATGATAAGATGACCTCGTTCCTTCAAAATAGGTCCAATTCTCGGTAATTGTTCTTTAGGAACTCCCACCAAACCGATTTTTTTCGCCTCAAAGTCAATCATCATCCAAATTCCCGTAAAATACAAAACTGCGGGAATGATCGCTGCTTTTGCAATAACGATATAAGGTTCTCCTACCGCATCAGCAATCAAGAATGCTGCTGCTCCCATAATCGGAGGCATAATCTGTCCTCCCGTAGAAGAGGCCGCTTCAACTGCTGCTGCAAATTCAGGATGATACCCCAAAGATTTCATCAACGGAATGGTAAATGAACCGGTAGATACCGTATTGGATACCGAAGATCCCGAAATTGTTCCTTGCAATGCGGAAGTTAAAACCGCAACTTTCGCAGGTCCGCCTGCTGCATGACCTGCAATCGCATTTGCCAAATCAATAAAGAAAGCTCCAATTCCTGTTTTTTCCAAATAAGCCCCAAACAAAATAAACAAGAAAATATAGGTTGCACAAGTTCCCAAAGGCAATCCGATAATTCCTTCGGTCGTATAGAACAAGTGACTTGCAATACGAGGCAATCCATATCCTCTATGATGCAAAAAGCCGGGCATGGATTTTCCGAAATATGCATAGAATAAAAAGATAGTCGCGATTACTACAATCGGCAAACCAACTACTCGACGGCAAGCCTCCATTACCAAGATAACTCCGATTGCTCCCAAGAGAATATCGGTTTGATTATATGAACCCGAGCGATTAATGATAGCATTATAATTAAGCAAATAATACATAACAATACCAAAAAACGCTGCTGCAAAAATATAATCCAAAATAAAAATTTTGTCTCTGCGTCCTTTTGAGGTTGCAGGATACAATAAATATGCCAAACAAATAACAAAACCCAAGTGAATCATTCTTTGTAGCTGTGCAGGAAACGTCCCTGTAATTGCTGTATAAATTTGAAAACTTGTAAAGCAGATTAAAATTCCCAAGATAACTTTATCCCAAAATCCACTCAATTTACGATAAGCGGACTCCTTATCCAACATACGAATAAGCTCTTCCTGGTCCATTACTTCATCTTGCTGAACATCTTGAGACTTCAATTCTTCCTCTTTATTCTTTTTCTTAAACAAAGGGTCACATCCTTTCCTAATATTTGTTTTCTCTTATACTAAAAAATACAGTACTAAACAGATTGCTATTCCACATAACAATTTAATCAAAATTTAGTGAAAACAAATCTGCCACAGACTGCGTTTTTCTAACGAAATAATATTTGTTTTATATGGATTTTCTTCAAACAAATGTATCTTCTTATCTCCTATTTGTAGTACATGATCAGCTATTCCTGCAGCAGCATAAGAAACTTGCGTCAAATTCTTTGCTGGAAAATCCAATCGAAGATATTTTCCTTCTTCCCTCATAGAAACTCCATCGGCTAAAGAATCCATCATCCCCGCTCCATAGCTTTCAAACCAACCCGTTTGAAGATAAAAAATCCTGTTTTTCTTGTCTATTTGATACCGTTCGATAATTTCCCCCTTATTGACGGAATGGCGAAATGTAACACTGAAATAATCAGAATTTCCCACAGGAATTAATTCTATGTATTGCCCCTGTCTATTCTTTACCGCTAAATTCGTCTGAAAAGGAATAAAGGAAAGTAAAACAAAAGTAGCCAGGAGGAGAAGTAAACTTCTCCTCGCTGAACAACATTTCATAACTATTTTACTCCCTTTTCGTCAAAGTATTTTTGAGCACCCGGATGAAGTGGAACAGTTACACCCAAGATAGCATCCTCCAATTTGAATTCTTTTGCTTTTGCATAAGATTCTCCCAAAGGTTCAAGGTTTTCATAAATTGCTTTCGTAAAGTCATAAACTTCTTGTTCACTCATATCATCTCTACATACAATCAAGGCTCTAACTGCCAAAGTAGTGATATCATTTTCGGTTTTATACACATCTTTCGGAATAACTACATCTGTATAGAAAGAATATTGTTCTTTCAAAGCGTCCGCTTCCGCTCCTGTAATATCAATTAATTTCAATGCTCTTGTCACTGCCAATTCTGTGATTGCTGTATTTGGAACCCCTGCCGTTACAAAGAATGCGTCCAATTGTCCATCTTTAAATGCACTTCCGCTTTCTTTAAAGGATAGACGGTTTACTGAAATATCATCTACACTAAGACCATATGCTTCCAATACTTGCAATGCATTTTGTTCTACTCCTGAACCTGCATCTCCGATAGATACTTTCTTACCTTTCAAATCTGCGATCGTATCAATTCCGCTGTCAGCTGCAACAACAACTTGTACAACTTCCGGATAAATGGATGCGACAGTTGCCAATCCTTCTACTTTTCCACTTTCTGCAAATAATCCGGTTCCTGTATATGCATAATCCAAAACGTCATTTTGAATAATTCCGAAATCAGCTTCATCTTGAGAAATCAACATTACGTTTTCTTTTGATGCTCCTGTTGATTGAACGGTTGCATTTACACCAACTTGTGCATTAACCATAGTTGCAATCGCTCCTGCTAACGGATAGTATGTTCCGGAAGTTCCGCCGGAAGCAAATACATAGTTTCCGTTATTGGTCAAACCTTCAGCCGGTGCAGCAACTTCTTTGTCTCCGCCTTCCGCATTTTCTACCGGTGCGTTTTCACCGCCACATGCTGTCATGCTCAAAACCATTGCTCCCACTGCAAATAAACATAAGCCTTTTTTCAAAAATCTTTTCATCATTTCTCCTCCTTTAAATTATGTAGCATAAGTTTTTAAATATACAAATTCACGTATACTTTAGGTAATCGTACCACATTTTTTTAAGATTTTCAATATCCCTTGAACACTTTTAGTAATCGTTTTCACAAAAATAATTGTAAGTATTGTATTTAGATGATTGCATTATTTTTAATATATTATTCCATAACAAATAATCATTTCATTTTAGATTTATGCTATTTTGAAATAAAATTATTCTCCCAATTACAAATTGTTTATGGGCACTTGTACGTTCCTTCCCGGCAATTATTCAACAAACATATTCAGTGTCATTGATTGAGCAAGTTCTTCCAAGATTTTATTCCCTCGAATACTGTTTCCCGTCTCATCCAATCTTGGAGCATAGGTTGCAATACCGCATTTTTGGGGTACAACTGCCATAATGCCTCCGCTCACTCCGCTCTTTGCCGGAAATCCCGTTTGCAACAAAAATTGTCCACTTGTTTCGTACATCCCGCACGTTGTCATCAATGAAAGTGCAACTTTTATAATCTCTCTTTCCACCAACTGTTTTCCACTATTCGGATCTCGTCCCGAATTTGAAAGAACTGCACCGATTTTTGCAAGTTCTTCCACATTCAGCTCAATAAAACAATTTCGAACATACAAATCCAAAATCTCGTCCACATTGCCATCTATAATTCCTTTTCCTTTCAGATAATATGCAATCGAATGATTGATATCCGTCACAAAATAAAACTCCGGTCTCGAATATACGGTTTCACTTCCGCTCAAACTTTTTACCTTGTTTAATACCTTCTCAAACTTTTCCTCCGTATTTTTCCCTTGAATAAGCGAGCAACTTGTAATGGCCCCGGCATTAACAAACGGATTGGATGCCTTTTCTTCCATTCCCCTCAACGAATTATACGGATAAGTAGTACATTGCGTTCCTATTTTTTGAAACACTTTTTGTGTACCTACATCTTCTAACGCAACAATTAAATCAATTACTTTTGAAATACTTTGCATGGAAAATTTCGTTTCTTTTTCTCCTTTGCACACCGTTTTCCCATCTGCGGTCACAATTGCCACAGCAAAACTGTCCGGATTTATATCCTTGAGTGCAGGTAAATAGGTTGCCACCCTGCCCTCAAATTTCAATGGTTCACTACTTAGAATCGCCAAATCCAATTTTTGTGAAATTTGTTGCACATCCATATCCTTCAATCGCATTTTCTCCTCCTTGTCCAAATCCAAAGATACTCTGTAAGAGACACAGGATATCTCCACCATCTTTTTCTCCAATGTATTCAACACTGTAATTCCCTAATCAAGAGTATTTTTCACTCAATTTATTATAAATCCAACTTATTCCAAAGCAGAGTAATGCCCCTGCAATCAGCGCTCCTATCCTCGTAATGGAATTTTCTCCATTCAAATCGACTAATATAAACTTTGCTACAATCAGCATAGTCAATATCAAACCATATTGTCTAAGCCCCTTCAACGCCAACTTCAAACCAATCCAAATTGCAGCCATGGCAATCACTAAGCCCGAAATATTATATGCCATGGACTCTACATTTAAGCTCCATACACAATAGAGACTATTCCACACCCATAACAAATATTTTATACCTATCCAAATTCCTGCATAAAAAATATTTTTATCCCTTCTCCTAAGAATGATATAGGATTGCAACAAAGCACTTATAAGAGTAAATAGAATAAAGACAACGGTTATCGCCATAGTATCCGCATCCATATGCAAAAAACCGTAAAAATACCATAACGTAGTCAATAAATACAACACTGTATCCATCGTAGCATCTTCTGCAACCTCTTCGTTATTTCCCAAAAATTGAAATTGCGAATTGCTCCAATCTTTGAAATATCCTAATTTTATTAGGAGCAAAAGCAAAAGTACTTCCATAACATAGCCAACTGCTTGCTCAAACTGTATGGTCAAATTGTTTGTTGAAATACTTTGAAGTAACAGGATAACCATATTCCAAACACTTACAGATAACACGATTATCCCCATTTTTTTGAATACTGTCTGCTGTTTTCTATCAGCCTCCAGAATTTTACATTTTGCCAAATAAATCAATGTTCCTATATCAAGTAGAATATAAATGAGATTTATAAAACGGTCTTCTGTTTGCAAACAACCCAAAATACAATCCACTACCAAAATAGTTGTCAGCCAAAGGACATTTTCTTGTCTATTCCAAACTTTTTCTCTTCCTAAAAGAAGTCCAACAATCAATACAATCCCCATATCGGTATTGAATAATTTCACATTGATACCCATCCATGCAAATAGGATAAAAACAACATAATATTTGCTGAGAACATCCTGCATCTTTTCAAACCAAACATTAACCACTACAAATTGAATAAAATTGATTGCCAAAAGTGTCCACAGGACAAACAGTATCGTAATGTTTTTATAATAGGTTTGGAAAGAACTCACATATAATACAGTAAACAGTGTCACCACAAAACTTATGACCAATGCCAAATCCATTCTTTTTACCAAAGTCTTAGTATTATTCAGCACATCTTTTTCCACTTCATAATACAAAAAGTATAATAAAACATACATCATTAAAATTAAGAAACCTTCAAATCCTAACAAATTTCCGAACTCTCTGTTCAATATGCCATAAGAACCGGAATGGCAGAAAATAAATAACGTACTATAACTGAACATCGAAAACATCAAACAAACAAAGTAGTGATTTTTGCCATTTTGATAAGCCATATAGAGAATTGTACTGCAAATTCCCGTTACAAATATTGCCATAACAACCAAATCCATTTGTGTATTCGCCAATGTTAAGCCTAACAACAAAGTAATGTAACTTCCGATATAAGCAATTACGATTGTAAAAAATAAGTTTGTACGATATGAGGAAAAAATAAAAAACAACGCCCAAACAGTACATAGCACAATCGTCAGATTACTTCCTATCATATGAAAGGCCAAATTTGCGGAAATAATGGAAATATACAGCAATCCCGCTCCCGTTCCCAACACAAGAGAGGAAATCGCATTTTTCGAGCGCTTTGTCAAAGCAAATCCCGCTGTTGTCAGTGCAAGTGCTATAAATACAAGAACAGAGAGTTTTACTTCCGGTGTAATCTTATTCCATACCAACATAACAAATGAAGTTGCCGCTACAAACAACAGTAGTGCCGCCAAAGCTCCGATAATATATTTTCCAATCAAAGCTTCATTGCTCTTCAAAGAAAAAAGCACATTCTTTTTGCTCTCTTGCCTATTTGATGAATGATTCTGTTGTGCAAAATGCTCATGAACCGTACCTTGCTCATTCCTCTGCGTCTGATAGGAAGGCGAATATTCATGCGACACATTTTCTTCCGACATTTGATATACCGTCTCATTCGTGCCCAGGTATGGAAAAAGAACGTTTGAGGAAGACTCATTGCTCTGCTTTTGCTCTCCCCGGTAATCTTCATAAGGATATCCTCGTAATGATTCTTCATTTCCTTGTTGTAGCTGATACAACGTTTTTTCCAAAAATGCAACTCTTTGCTCCAATAAGCTTATTCTTTGGTCTACTTTAGTTTTCAATAACCTCTTCCTTTCTATCATTTGCCAAGTTTTTCTTTTTAAATCGCCAGCGAATACGAATCAACGATTAAAATTATAATAAAATCTACTTTTTTTAATGCTATTATATTATACATTATATTATATTCTCTTCTTCATAATTATATATGATATCTATATTTTAAAATAGTGTTTCGTATAAATTTCCACTACCAATATTACGTATCTGCTAATATATCGTGCAATCCCATTTCCATAAGTAATCCATTTTACCATATTTACAAAGTTCCCGACAAGAAAACGAATAGGAACAAATGTTGTCCTATAACTCTCTATGTCATTCTGTTATTAATCTTATAGTAAACGAAATATTTTATTCTTGCAAGTTCCTCAATCGAGTAAAAAATTTTTCCAAATAATCAAGAATTTTTCCACCTCTCTTACCATCGTGCATACCATTCGATATACAGTGATTCAAACGGTACTCCTTTTAGAGGATGCGAAACAAGAAAAAATACTACAATATCTTTGCAGAAATATGCGAAAGTTGGTAAAATGATACACACTACTTTCATTTATATTGAATCAAATTAACTGTTGATAAGCATTTTTCTGTTATACTATAACATAAATAACTTATGTATCAACTATATTAAATCAAATGGAGGAAATTACAATGAAAAAATTTGTAGCACTTGCACTTTTGATGGTTTTATCCCTTACCGCTTGTGGCGGTAATACCGAACCGGCTGAAAATGAAGCCCCGGCGGACGTAACAACAAGCGATTCCGCTGAACCGGCTGAAAGCGAAACGTCTGACAGTCCGTCTGAAGCAGCTGTATGCACACCAGAGGCCTATGCCGAAGCCATAGAGGCATTGACTGTAACAACCGGTGGTCCTACTCACACATATGAAGATATAGTTGCATTGTTTGGCGGAGTTGAAGGTACACCAAATACGGATGTGGAATACGAAGGATACAGTTATTATAACTGGACCGATGGAACCAAAACAGCCTTGCTTATCTTCAAATTCGAAGGTGACAAACAAACTTATTTTGCCATTACCGGTGATATTAACTAAATATCCATATAAGCGCACTCTTTTCAGTGTAGTAAGCAAGTATTGAGACTAATCCAAAATAGGTTAGTCTCGCTTTATTTATTACAGAGTTCATAACCGTCTTTATATATTCCCGTTCCATTTGCTTTTTTACAGGTCTTTTCAATGGGACACAGCTTGACATACATATACCATCTATTCCCTATACAAGTCTGCAACCATAGTGTTACCCCCATTTACACTGGATTTTTGAGGATTATAGGACAAAAAGAGCAAGGATTATCTCCCTGCTCTCTCTTGTTCTGTATCTCTACTATTAAATTGCTTCTCCTCGAAAGAACGTCTCTCTCTCTTTCGTCTACACACTCTCTCTTATTCGATTATGGTGTCTACTACTCCCGCTCCTACTGTTCTTCCTCCTTCACGAATCGCAAATCTTAACCCTTCTTCGATTGCGATTTTTGTGATTAGTTCTACTGTCATTACTACGTTGTCTCCCGGCATTACCATTTCTACTCCTTCCGGTAATGTGATGTCTCCTGTTACGTCGGTTGTTCTGAAGTAGAATTGTGGTCTATATCCTTTGAAGAATGGTGTGTGTCTTCCTCCTTCTTCTTTCTTTAATACGTATACGTTTGCTGTGAATTTTGTGTGTGGGTGGATGGTTCCTGCTTTTGCAAGTACTTGCCCTCTTTCGATTTCGTCTCTTGCTACTCCTCTTAACAATACTCCGATATTGTCTCCTGCTTGGGCTTCGTCTAACAGTTTTCTAAACATTTCGATTCCGGTTACAACTACTTTTCTCGGTTCGTCTGCTAATCCTACTACTTCTACTTCTTCGGATACGTGCAATACTCCTCTTTCTACTCTTCCGGTTGCTACGGTTCCTCTTCCTGAAATACTGAAGATGTCTTCTACTGGCATTAGGAATGGTTTATCTGTTTCTCTTTGCGGCTCCGGAATGTAGCTGTCTACTTGTTCAAACAGTTCTACGATTGCATCTCCCCATTTGCTTGTAGGATCTTCCAATGCTTTTAATGCACTTCCTCTTACGATTGGTGTGTCGTCTCCCGGAAATTCGTATTCGCTTAGTAGGTCTCTTACTTCCATTTCTACTAATTCTAATAGTTCTTCGTCGTCTACCATGTCACATTTGTTTAGGAATACTACGATATATGGTACTCCTACTTGTCTTGACAATAGGATGTGTTCTCTTGTTTGTGGCATTGGGCCGTCTGCTGCACTTACTACTAGGATTGCTCCATCCATTTGTGCTGCTCCTGTAATCATGTTCTTTACATAATCGGCATGGCCCGGGCAGTCTACGTGTGCGTAGTGTCTGTTTGGTGTTTCGTATTCTACGTGTGAGGTGGAGATGGTGATTCCTCTTTCTCTTTCTTCCGGTGCTTTATCGATGTTATCGAATGCTACCGCTTCTCCTAATTGGTATCTGTCAAATAATGTTTTCGTGATTGCTGCTGTCAATGTTGTTTTTCCATGGTCTACGTGTCCGATGGTTCCAATGTTTACGTGTGGTTTACTTCTTTCAAATTTTGCCTTTCCCATTTTTATTCCTCCTAAAATTTTAA
>JBGZJG010000156.1:0-5380 GCA_041848665.1 Filifactor sp. | reverse complement strand
ATCGAACGGCTTTGATTTTAAACTCATCAACCCAATTCTTACTAAGCGTTTTCGCGGTCTTAATATTCGTGATGTCAAAAACGATAAAGTGGATTCGCACAGTATCGCACTATATTTAGCGTTCAATCATTCTTCAGAAGTTAGCACCCATTCCCTTTATCTGGATAACCTCTATCAATTATCGGTGGAAAGAGACGATCTGAAAGCGAAAAGAACTCGTGAATATATTCGCCTTACGGCGTATCTGGATCGCACTTTCCCGGAACTGAAGCCTTTTCTTGGTACATTGATCAAGACCAAAGGTGTCATGCAACCTAGGATACATGACTCGGATTTATATTTGTTATGTGTTGAGACAGGCTTGTTATTCTGACGGTTTTGGAGTTTTATTAAAAATGTTGAGATAGGTAAGAAAAAATACAAAAATAAGTTGCAAAAATATATTTTTTCAGATACAATTAGATACATATTTATCTTGGGAAGGTGTCGAGGTAACAAAAAATTAAGGAAAGGCATTGACGAGAACTGTCTTGCAAGTAAGAGAACGCACAGAGAGCCTTCGTGTGGGTGGAAGAAGGCGAGGTTATCTTTGCAAGTGTATCCTCTCCGAGCCGAAAAACTGAAAGAATGAGTAAGTTTTTCCGTTTTATCTGCGTTAAAGATGTTTGAGAGGAAAGTGTGAATTCAACGGTGGAATGCGCTGTTTTATGCAAATCGAAGAATGGGGTTTTGCTTTTTGCGGGAAGTTTTTTTATCGGAAAAGAGCAAGAGTCATCCGTTTTTTGAAATTTGTATAACTTGTTAAAAAAAGAAGGAACAGTGGTAAAAAAGTTGTTTGAAAAATACGAATTAGGATTGCATTTTCAAAAAGGGTGGTACCGCGGAATTTTCGTCCCTGCACAAGTTGTGTAGGGATTTTTTTATTGCTGTTATAGTTTGTTTTTTGGCACTATGTTTATATTTTAAAATAGTGTTTATACTAATATCTAATTAAATAACCCCCAAAAAAATATATGCTAATTAGTCAGTATATTTAGTATTATTTAAATAAGAGTGTCTTTTTAAATAGGAGTTAGTGTTTAGGATACTATTTATTTCACTTAAAACATATGGGTAATATGATATGATAAAACGTATTACTCATATGGGGTGGATAACTATTTTGTTTTAGTTGGAGAATTGTATAACAAGGGAATTGTATTTGACAAGATAATGACGAAAGATTTATTTTGCAGATAAAAAAAGAAAGGAAGTGCTGTTATGGGAAGATTTGAGAATTTGAGAAGTGGAAATATTGCGGAGAATGAAAGCGTAATCAGTCAGTATTGGAAAGAGATTGATTTGCTGCACAAGTGTGTTACGGAAAGAGAAGATGGAGAATCATTTGTCTTTTTTGAAGGACCGCCTACTGCCAATGGAAAACCGGGTATTCACCACGTTATTGCAAGAACATTGAAGGATTATGTCTGTCGGTATAAGACGATGCAAGGCTATCAAGTCAAGAGAAAAGCAGGTTGGGATACGCACGGTTTACCTGTCGAGATTGAAGTGGAAAAACGATTGGGTTTGAAAGATAAGACAGAGATTGAAGCCTATGGAACAGAAGCTTTTAACAAAAAATGTAAAGAATCGGTATTTGAATATGAAGGTCTTTGGAGAGATATGACGGAGAGAATGGCATATTTGATTGATTTGGACGATCCGTATATCACCTTGAACAATGATTATATCGAGTCTGTTTGGCATATATTGGATAAGATGCATAAGGAAGGATATATTTATGAGGGGCACAAAATTTTGCCGTACTGTCCTCGCTGTGGAACGGGACTTGCTTCTCATGAAGTGGCACAAGGTTATAAAGAGGTAAAAACCAATACGTTGATTGCAAAATTCAAATTGGCGGGGAAAGAAAATGAATATTTTCTTGCATGGACGACAACACCGTGGACATTAGCGGCAAACGTAGGACTTACCGTATCACCGAATGAAGTTTATGTGAAAGTAAAACAAGGCGAAGAAATTTATTATCTATCCAAAACTTTGGCGCCGAAGGTGCTTGGAGAAACCTATGAGGTTTTGGAGGAAATGAACGGACCGGAATTGGAGTATATGGAATATGAACAATTGATGCCGTTTTTAACACCGGAGAAAAAAGCATTCTTTGTGATGCTTGGGGACTTTGTTACGACGGAAGACGGTACCGGAATTGTGCATACCGCACCGGCATTTGGAGAAGACGATTATCATGTAAGTAAAAAATACAATATGCCTGTTTTACAGCCGGTCAATGATGAGGGAAAATATGTAGGAACTCCTTGGGAAGGCCGATATGTTATGGAAGACGGTTTGGATATTGAAATCATTAAATATTTGGCGACTGAAAACAAAATTTACAGCAAAGAAAAAATTGTGCACAACTATCCGCACTGTTGGAGATGCTCCACCCCGTTATTGTATTATGCGAAGCCGAGTTATTATATTGAAGTGACCAAGTTTAAAGATAAATTGATTGAAAACAACAACGAAGTAAACTGGTTTCCTGATTATGTCGGAGAAAAACGATTTGGAAACTGGTTGGAAAATTTGAATGATTGGGCAATTTCTCGCTCAAGATATTGGGGAACACCGCTGAATATTTGGAGATGTGAATGTGGGCACGAGACTTCCATCGGTTCAAGAGCCGAATTGGCAGAAAAAGCGGTTGAAAATATTGATGACAGTATTGAATTGCACCGTCCTTATGTTGATGATGTGCATATTACCTGCGAGAAATGCGGCAAACCGATGACAAGAGTAAAAGATGTTGTCGATGTTTGGTTTGATTCGGGCGCCATGCCGTTTGCACAACACCATTACCCGTTTGAGCATAAAGATGATTTTGACCAACTGTTCCCGGCAAACTTCATTTGTGAAGGAATTGACCAAACCAGAGGTTGGTTCTATTCTCTGCTTGCAATATCTACCTTTATGACAGGCAAAACACCGTATAAAAATGTTTTGGTAAATGACTTGATTTTGGATAAAGATGGAAAGAAAATGAGTAAGTCCAAAGGAAATACGGTGGATCCGTTCGCATTATTCGACCAATACGGAGCGGATGTATTGCGTTGGTATTTGCTCTATGTATCGCCGCCGTGGGTTCCGACACGTTTTGATGTGGAAGGTTTGAAAGAGGTGCAAAGTAAATTTTTCGGTACGGTAAAAAATGTATACAATTTCTTTGTGTTGTATGCGAATACAGATGAAATCAATCCGAAGGAATTTTTTGTAAAACCATCTGAAAGAGCTGAGTTGGATAGATGGATTTTGTCTAAATTCAACCGATTAAAGAAAAATGTCGAAGAAGATTTGGCAATTTTTGAGGTAACAAAAGTAGTTCGCAACATTCAAGATTTTGTCAACGAAGATTTGTCGAATTGGTATATTCGTCGTTCAAGAAGACGTTTTTGGGAAAGCGGATTAAGTGAAGATAAAAAATCCGTATATAACACCACTTACGAGATTTTGGTAGAATTAGCACAAATGGTGGCACCGTTTGCGCCATATCTTTCCGAAGAAATTTATCGCAATTTGACGGGCGAGGTATCCGTACACCTTTCTTCTTATCCGACGTGTGATGAAGCTCAACTCGATGATGCACTGGAAGAAAAAATGGATTTGGTAAAAAATCTTGTGACTTTGGGACGGGCATCAAGAGAAAAAGTGAAAATAAAGGTGCGTCAACCGATTCAAAAAGTTTTGATAGAAGGAGCGTACGAAAAATTAATCGGCGATTTGGTGCCGTTGATACAAGAAGAGTTAAACGTAAAAGAAGTTGTATTTTCAAGTGATTTACAAGAGTATATTCGCTATGAACTCAAGCCAAATCTTCCGGTATTGGGACGTTTGCTCGGGGCAAAGATGAAATTTTTCCAAAAGGCGTTGGCAGAATTGGAAGCAAAAGATGTCGTTCAAGCATTGGAGCAAGGACAAGAATTAAAAATGGATTTGGACGGCAGTGAATTTATATTGGAAAAAGAGCATGTTTTGATTTCGATTGCATCGAAAGAAGGATTTGATGTAGAAGCGGCAAACAATGTATTTATCATCTTGGATACAAATTTAACACCTGCGTTGATTGAAGAAGGATTCGTACGTGAATTTATCTCTCGTATTCAACAGATGAGAAAGAACAATGACTATGAGATGATGGATCATATTCGTATTTCTTACACAGGAACCGACACCTTGCGTCAAGCTTTGGAAAAACATGAAGATTTCATTAAAGAAGAGACTTTGGCAGAAGAATTGAAGTTTGAAGAACGAGAAGGCATGAAAGAGGAAAAATTAAACGGCGAACCTGCAAAATTATTTGTAGAACGCATATAATACTATGATATTTTGAGGAAGTATCATTTACGTTTGTGAAGAGAAACGTATAGAGGAAATTGAAAAATGCTGAATTTAGATATGAAGTTGTACGGTACTTGGGGGTTTATCAGAGAACAAAACAAGCTGGACACAGGAGTTAAATTTGGTTTCTTGGAGTGGAACAGAATTCAAGTTTGATATTTGTGATTGGATACCTGACTATGAAAAAATGGGGAAAGGAATTTCGATGATTCCAGTCGAATTTGATGAATTTGAAGAATATTTTGGGAAAATTGTAATTTAATGAAAATATAAGCACATCTGTTGATTCAAAAATTTTGAATTGGCAGATGTGTTTTTTGGATATTTTTCAATGTAGAATATTTGAAATTTTATTTTGTTTTTTCCTTATGTATACCAAGTATATTGCTATTACGATTTGAAAATCAAACAATATTTCTTTGGTATAGATTTTTTATTAGGTTTTTGTGATATTGCAAATTTGAAAATCGTGTGTGGTTTTCAAGTATTCGCATATTCCCATAAAGGCGGATTCTACTTCGCTTAATCCGCTGTTAATCAAGATGGTTCCACTGAGTCTATCCATATCAATTAACTGGATATCGGATAGTTTAGTAGCCATATCTCCGGCAATTATGGCAACTTCCGGAGGAGTTACACTCATAATTCCGATTGCGGTTTTTTTTGTGTTGTTTTTGTTTTCGATCCCTAATTTCGTACAGATTTGAGAATCGGGATTAGCAATGATATGTGCTAAACTGACTTGATTTCCGGGAACACTTTCTTGTATAATTCTTAATTTGTTTTCTTTTATGGTATAGTCGTTTGTGCCGATTACTTCACCTAATAAATCCATAGCAATTCTCCTTTTTACCTTACTATTGATACATCTTTGTACAAAATTAATCAATTGTTATAACCGATTTTGAAAAAATATTCCATATAATAAAAAACATGAATAGATTGTGTTTAATACATATTATTTTTTGTAAACTTTCATGGATAATTT
>JBGZJG010000155.1:0-5615 GCA_041848665.1 Filifactor sp. | reverse complement strand
TAGTGAAAAATTTGTTTAAGAGGTAGGATTAATATGAAGCTTTTAATTACCGGATATTATGGACAGTTGGGGAGAGCCTTGCATAACTTGCTGTCCAAGAGTGAGTATGAGGTAAGAGGATTTTCATCCAAGGAATTGGATATTCGAAGGTTCTCTGATGTAAAACATAGGATAACTGAATTTATGCCGGATGTAGTGATAAATTGTGCAGCACATACAAAGGTTGATTTGTGTGAAACCGATGTTGAAAATGCATATGCAATTAATGCGTTAGGAGCACAGCATTTAGCTATAGCAAGCGAAAAAGTGGGAGCAAAGTTGGTTCATATTTCTACGGATTATGTCTTTGATGGAAAAAATCCCATTGCAAGAAGAGAGGATGATTTTGTAAATCCACAGACAATTTATGGGAAGAGTAAGCTTTATGGAGAACAAATGGTTCAAAAGTTTTGCTCAAGATATTTCATTATTCGGACGGCGTGGTTGTATGGAGATGGAAATAATTTTGTAAGAACAATGCTTACTTTGGCAAAGCAAAACAATTCGATTAAGGTGGTAGGAGATCAAATTGGAAGTCCAACTTATACGAAAGATTTAGCAAGAGTCATTTTAGATTTGATAGAGACGGAGTATTATGGAATTTATCATGGGAGTTGCCAAGGTCAATGTTCATGGTATGAATTTGCCTGCAAGATTTTTGAACGGATGGATTATTCGACAAATGTATCTGAAGTAAATAGTGAGGAATTTATCAGACTGGCGAAGAGACCGGAATTTTCCGTTCTTGATAATTTTATGTTACGGGTGAGAGGAATGGATTCTTTTAGATGTTGGGAAGAAGCGTTGCAAGATTACTTGAAGGAGGATAAGTTGTGGCAGGATTTGAATTTATAAAGACGAGTATTGATGGAGTAATCATTATAGAGCCAAAGGTATTTGAAGATAAACGGGGTTATTTTATGGAAACGTATCGAGAAAATGAGTTTCGAGAAAATGGGATAGATGTAACTTTTGTACAGGACAATCAATCGAAATCGAAAAAAGGAGTATTGAGGGGATTACATTTTCAGACAAAATATCCTCAAGGAAAATTGGTACGTGTTTTAGAAGGCGAGGTATATGACGTTGCAGTAGACTTGCGAAAAAATTCATCCACGTTTGGAAAATATCATGGGGTAAAGTTAAGTGGGAATAATCAAAGGCAGATATATATTCCGGAAGGATTTGCACATGGTTTTTTAGTGTTATCAGAGACTGCTACTTTTGTTTATAAGTGTACTAATTATTATGCACCTGAGTGCGACGGAGGAATTATATACAGTGATCCGGACATTGGAATTAAATGGCCGTGGCATCTCGTTGATAAGGTGTTGTTGTCGGAGAAAGATGCTGAGAATCCGATGTTAAAAGAATTGGTTCAACAAGGGAATATTTTTTAGTGGATAACGAAGGAGAATATAGGGTGGATTTGAATAAAAATAGAATGGTAGGGTTAGACATATTTAGAGTATTTTCTGTTTTGATTGTTTTCTTATTTCATTCATGGATGCACATTGATTGTCAATATGGCTTTATTCAAGATTTTATTACTATGGGTGCTGTGTTTATGACCGGTTTTTTTATGTTATCGGGGGTTTGCTTGTATTTTTCGTATGAAGAGATAGATTTAAGTGACATAAAATTGATAAAAAAGTTTTATATTAAGCGTTTGATTGCAATATTACCATTATATTATATTGTGTCATGTATATATATTCTATTTTTAGGAGATATGTCATTAAAACAGAACATAATTCTTTTTCCGGTAGAGGCAATGGGATTACAGTCACTCTGTGATAAATTTTTTTCTATTACACATAATGGGGGAACATGGTTTATATCCTGCTTATTATTTTGTTATATCAGTTTTCCCTTTGCAAAAGAAATTTTAATGCAACTTTCTAAAAGAGAAAGGGCATCTTGGCTATTAATAAATTCATTTATAGTGATGTATTTTCCATATGTTATCTATTATTTTAATTTAGATCAAAGTTATAGCAATCCTTTTTTTAGACTGTTGGAATTTTTTATAGGGATGATATTGGCCAGTTTTGTCAGAGAGTTAAGAGAAAGTTTTTTAAATAAATTTATTTTTAATCCGATTACAGCATTATTTTTATTTAGCCTAATTTTTGTTAGTATCTCAATGCTTGTAAAGAATAATGTATACGTAAACCAGTACATGATGTACAATGTCATATGTATACCTGTGTTTTCGTGTATTATTATATGCATGTCAAATATTGAATTTGCGGGGGGGGGGGAGCAAAACGCTGTTTAAGAAATTAAGTGATATTGCATACGCTTTTTTTTTAGCACAGTTTTTTACATGGAGTATAACGAAATATATTTTTAGATATGTACGGGAAAATAATTTTTTTAAAATTTTCATTTCCATAACAGTATGCCTTGTGATAGCAGTATGTTTGCATGAAATGATAGAGAAACCTATAAAAAATTTTTTAGCAAAGATAGGAAGTATCTGAAAACGCATTGCTGATGCGAGTGAAAGCGAAGCAGATACAAAGAGCCTTGAAAAACCTCTAAACTCGATTATTTCACGCACTTTTTATTTGTATTAGTTCTATCTGTGAAAGAGAAAAACAAAAAGCGATTTACGGTTTTTTTGAATTGATTCAAACGAATGAAAAATTGGTATAAATCAGTTGTTTGAGGTTCAGCTTTATATTTTTTTCATGATTCGGTTTTCGGTTCCCAAATGTAGTATTCGTTTCGTTTTTTACTTTCATTTACTTGACTATTTTTTGTTTTCAGATACACCTTAGTATAAGAAAACAGACTTGCTTGTCTAAATTTAAATGAAAAATTCAAAAAAAGATATTGACAATCTTAAAAAAGTCGAATATACTTTTAGACAAGTTTATACAAAAAATATCAAAAAGATAAAATTTGTTTTTGAAACCGGTGTAATTAATTTTGTATAAGTGTTTTATGTGCGTTGCACAATGTTTTTTATCAAAATGATTTGATAAAAGATTGAGATGAATCATAAAATGCGAAGAAGAGAAGAGTATGCTTGTGAAATACATACAGAGAGGTCGATTAGGTGAAAGCGATCGGTAGGCAACAGGTTGAACATGGTCTTGGAGCAGTGCGGTCGAATATTTGAGACGGCAACGGGAAGTGCCCGTTACAGCATGACGGTATGACGAGAAATCAAGTACCGGTAGAGGTCAAAACAGTGATGTTTTGATAAAAAAAGGTGGTAACACGGAATTAGGCTTTCGTCCTTTTACAGTTTTTAGTAAATGGAGCGAAGGTTTTTTTATTTTTCGGAAATATTCAGCTGAGTTTCTTATGAAAAATACGGAACATGAAAATTTGTTGCTGTTTTGTGATGGTAAGGAAAATCGAAAGGAAGGGAGAGCAAAACATCAATGGAACAAATCAGGTTACAGCCGGAAGTGGCTGAGATAGAAAAGGAAATCATTGCTTGGAGAAGATACTTTCATCAAAATCCCGAAGTTAGCATGAAGGAATACAATACCTCCGCAACCATAAAAAAATTACTTGACAAATGGGGAGTATCTTATGTCAATGTAGGAGAGACCGGAATTTTGGCAACATTAAATGGTACGAAGGGAGAAGGAAAGACGATATTGCTAAGAGCGGATATGGATGCTCTTCCTTTGATAGATGAAACACAAACTTGTTATACATCCCAAAAAGAAGGCATAAATCATGCTTGCGGGCATGACGGGCATACAGCAGCATTGCTTGGGGCAACAAAAATATTAAAAGACAAAGAGTTCAAAGGAAAAATTAAAATTATTTTTCAACCTGCTGAGGAAATCGGGAGGGGAGCAAAATTGTTTTTGAAAGCAGGACATTTGGAAGATGTGAACAGAGTATTTGGAATTCATTTGCATTCTCCGACGGAAGTAGGAAAAGTCATAGCAACCATAGGAGCGAGAGGAGCATCTTGCGATATTTTTGAAATTCGTGTCAAGGGAGAAAGTGCTCATGTTTCCAAACCGCATCAAGGCAAAGATGCCTTACTTGCAACTGCACATATTGCCGTAGCGCTCCAAAGCATTGTCTCTCGACGAATTAATCCGCTGCAACCCGCAGTGGTTGGATTAGGGACCATGCAGGCGGGAACGGAATATAATATTGTAGCAAAAGAAGGTGTGCTCAAAGGAACCGTTCGTGCTTTTGATAAAGAAGTAAGAAAACAAATTTTGAAGGAAATTGAAGAAATTGCGAAATGTACGGCAAAAATATATCAAACAGAGGCGGAATTTAGTAATTTTGCCGCTTCCGTAGCTCTAGTTAATGATGAAGCCCCCACTCTTTTGGCACAGAAAGTGCTGAAAGACATTGTAGGAGAAGAAAATATATTAAAACAGGAAGTCGGTTCTTTGGGCGGAGAAGACTTTGCGGATTTGATGGAAGTTGTAACAGGAACATTCCTACATGTCGGTTCCAGAAATCCGGAAAATCCGGAAACATGGTATCCGCACCATCACGTAAAGTTTGATATTGATGAAAGATGTCTTGCTGTTGCAACACAAACGCATATCAGTTATGCTTTGGCATATTTAAATGAAGAATAAAAAATTATGTATAAAAACAGTATATTAGGAGGAAAAAACATGAAAAAATTAACAGCATTATTATTAACAGGACTTTTATCCCTTACCTTATTAGCAGGTTGCGGAGGGAAAACCGAAACACCGGTGGAGAATGTGGAACAAACACAAGCAGCGGAAAATGTTACGTTGAAAGTCGGAGCAACACCAATTCCACACGAAGAATTATTGAAATTTATCGCACCGAAATTGGAAGAAAAAGGAGTTAAATTGGAAATCATATCTTTTACGGATTATGTACAACCGAATGCAGCCTTGGCAGATGGACAACTTGACGCAAACTTTTTTCAACACTTACCATACTTGGAAAGTTATAACGCAAGCAACGGAACAAAATTAATTTCCATCGGAAACATTCACGTAGAACCTTTAGCATTTTATTCCCAAAAAGTGAAAGCGGCAGATGAACTTGCGGATGGAGCAACAGTTGCGATTCCAAATGACCCTACCAATTGCGGAAGAGCCTTAATTCTACTTCAATCTAAAGGTCTTATCAAATTATCCGATGAGGCAGGATTGGAAGCAACTGAAAAAGATGTTGTTGAAAATCCGAAGAATTTTGAGTTCAAACCGGTTGAAGCGGCGCAGTTGCCGAGAATTTTGCAAGAAGTAGATGCAGCCGTTATCAACGGAAACTATGCAATAGAAGCAAGCTTAATACCAACAACGGATGCATTGTTATTGACAAGTAACGGTGAAGAAAGAGTTATTGAAGGGGCGGAATCGCCATACGCAAATATCATCGCTGTAAGAGAAGAAGACAAAGAAAATGAAACCTTTAAAAAGTTAGTTGAAGTATTGCAAAGTGATGAAGTGAAACAATTTATTGAAGAAAACTATAACGGAGGCGTAGTTCCGGCATTTTAATACTAAAACTTAATAGAGCAGTATAGAGAAGTAGATTTTTACAAATTAAGTGGTAAAAAGAGAACGATTAATATTAGACGTTTAATCAAGTATTGG
>JBGZJG010000154.1:0-6955 GCA_041848665.1 Filifactor sp. | reverse complement strand
CGATATTTCATTTCTTCGGTTATACTATTCATAAGAGAGATACTCCTTTTATGATACTTTTGTTTTTTCGTCGAAACTATTGTATCATGGGTTCTCTCTTTTTTTGTTTATTTCTGTAACATATGTCTTATCACATTACATCTTACTTTGAAAATGCTGATATACTTTCTCATAGGGATCCATATTTCCCTTTGCTCTATGCGCTGATAGACTTTATCCAAAACCATGAACAATCCTTTGTTGTGAGGGAATGTTCCGTTTTCTATGGTATATTCCTTGCACTGAAGATAGAGTTCCTGCATAATGAATTCTTTTTGAGCCTGTTTGAGATGAGAAAATTTCTTATTGGTCTGCAATAGCTTCCCATTTACTTTTTTATGATTTTTCATAACCATCCTCTCGTTGTACAATCGGTGCTTTTACCACCGGTATGCCGATTGCTCCATTGTTTCTATACCGTCCCATATTTGGCGATCAACACTTCTTCAAACTTTTCACCGCTATAAAAATAATCGGTTTGTTTCCCTTCTTTCCTTGAAAAAATCCATTGGAAGTTGACTCTTTGATTGATTTCCATTGTTTTCAAAATCCCTTTTTCTATAAAGTTATAAAAGCAATATCCATCCTCTGCAAATGTTCTTTGTGTATAATTCAAGGTCGCTATGACGCTCTTATCTTTTAAAGCGGAAAAACATATGAATGCGCTTTCTTCGATATACTTTTCGATCCGTTTTGTCATCTGCTCGTTGTCACTGTATAGAGCAAAAAGATAATGACAGATCCATTCTCCGAGTCTTTCTATATCCTTCATCTTTATATCAAACAGGAACAAAGTCAGTTTGCTTTCAAAGTGAACCAGTTGAATACATTTTTTTCGATCAAAATAAAACAGCTTGGCTCCCCATTCAAAAAGTTTACTGTCATGTTCTTTTTCTATCACAGCATGAACCATCTCTTTTACCGGAGAGAACAGTTCATCCGGCATCTTGATCTTATATCGCTCTGCCGTTTGCTTTGTGAGATATATAATCATGTTTGTCTCCTTGGTATCCCAATTCTTCGGAATTTCATTTTTTAAGAAATATCTATACCGTATTATACCATAGTTTCTTAATACCATTATGCTCTTTTGAACAGTTACGGCTACAATCCTATTTCCGGCTTCTTTTCCCGAATCTTGTCTTTCATCGGTGTATTTTTCACTTTTTCTTTAAACTGATGCAGCTTCTCCATGACCGATTCTCGCTTCTTATTCTTTCCTGCAAATTTTTCCACCGCATTTTTGAATGCCTGTTCCATGACTTTTTCGTCTTTTGCCTGAAAGAAAATGATGTTATTCCCGGTCGTTAGATCCTTTTTGATGCTGAATTTCACTCCGTGACGGTTTAATTCTCTTTTTAGATTTTTAGAATCCACATCGTTCAGTTCCAAAGTTTCCACTTTCCCTTTTTTAACAAGATCCTTTACTTTTACAGGTTTTTTCTCTTGAATATATTCTTTTAGGGTTTTTCCTTTTTTCGCTGCTTGCCTCATTAGCATTTGCATCAGTTTTAAAATGGCTTTGGCGGACTTTATATTCCCTTTTTTGACCATCGCAATGACCTGCCTCGTTGCTTCTTCATTGACCATATCGCGCCTCCTTTCCTACCGTTCTACCTTCCCATCCTTTCCGTTTGCCCCTCCATCAGTATGCTATTCAATTGTTTGGCTTTTTCTTTCATCTTGGTCAGTCTCCGGTTCTCTCCGGTAAATAAAATGGGAACCGCCATCTCCAGTATTCTTGAATAAATCCTCTGTTCTTTTAAATTGCTTGGAGCGGTAAGCTGTGCCATGCTCAGATTCGTTGTTAAGATAATCGGTTTATTGGCTCGATACCTGCTGTCAATAATGTGGAAGATATGCTCGGTCGCAAAAGGTGTATCTCGTTCCATTCCAAAATCATCAATAATCAGAAGTCTATTCTTATTGAGCTTTTCAATGTACTTGTTTTTGTTGATTTCCAAGTTCATCATATCGTTTAGGATAATGCCGAAGTTCGTCATCTTAACGGGGATTTCTTTTTCGATTAGGGCATTGGCTATGCTGCTGGCCAAATAGGTTTTCCCGGTTCCTACCGGACCGGTCAGGAGTAAACCGATGTTTTCTTCCTCCATCTTTTCAAACTTCTTGACATAGTTTTCGCCGATCTTTCTATGCTCCAAGCTGCCATCTTCTTTCTCAAAGGTTTGATTTTGCAGCAGTTTGTCCTCAAACGCTTCCCCTCTTAAATCGGAGAGGATTCTTTGGTGTTCAAGTACTTGCCGTCTGTGCCTTTCTTTGTCGATTTCTTTCTGTCTGCAAGTACAGTTTTTGGGTATCTTTCTTGCAATCCCTCCCACCTCACTGAATTGTTGTTTTGCTGTATGACATGACCCGCAATAAACCAGTCCGTCCTGTTCGCTGATATAATCTCCGTTTTCTTCATTGAAGGTATCTTTTTCCATTTTCTCAAAGACTCTTGTAAAGATGTTTCTTGTACTTTCCATCTTCTCCTCCATTTCTGTTGTTTTCATTGCAGTTTGACATTCAAACATTCTCTTCGGTGCAATGTTCTATGTTCCTGTACGATCTACATTTCATGTTGTATCAAAAAATGCCTGCCATATTTCTTTGTCTTTGCTGTAATCAACAGCAGCCGGCTTCTGATGTACCTTCATCCCTAAGATATTGACCGGCGCATTGTACAGTAGGGAAAGTAAATAGACTCTCAGGTTGCTAATCTTATTCTTATTTTCGCTCAAGATAAGCAAAACATACTCTATATGCTCTTTTTGTAGTATCAGCAACTGTTCTTTCAACTTTTCAAAAGGTATCAAGCTCTGATTGATTTTCCTGTCCGCCCTATGTTGGATTACCTCCGTCATCAGATTTATCATAAGATCAATCATTTCTTTTTCTTCCGGTTTCTCTTGTATCAAAGAAAAATATTCGATATTCTGTTTCAGTGTTTCTATGTCCTCCTCCACTTCCGGGTTTTGTTTTTGATGCTGAAAGCCTTCTTTTATCCCATTTGTTTTTGAGGGGGATATGGGGGAGGTATGATTAAAATCAGTATCACTATATTCAGTCTTATTTATATTAGTCTTATTACATGATGATTTCCACCATTCTTGATTTGTGAAATTCACATTTCTTGAATGATGATTTTCATCATTCCGGAATTGTGATTTACATGATTCTTGATGGATGATTTCTTTTTCTCCTATAAAATCGTCTTTTTTTGTTGTGCTTTCTTCATCGGAAGATGAAACGGCAAAGTTTTTGACATACAAAACATTCGGCTTTCCCAGTCCTAATCTTTTTTTCTCTACAAGACCTATCCCTTTCTCAGTATCTAATTCTTTGAGTGTTTTGGTTGCTTTTTGCATACCGCAATGCAATATCTCTGCAATTTCTTCAATCGTAAAGATGATATATACCTTGTTTTCCTCGTCAATCCAGTTGTTTTTCATAGACAGGCTCATTCGGTCAAGTAAAATTCCGTACAATATTTTGGCATCGCTGCTAAGGGTACTAAAGTTTTCATTTGTAAATAACAGTTTGGGAATGCGGAAAAAGGAAAACTGCTCTGCTTCTTTTCCGTAATAGTAGTTGAATTTTAAGCTCATGCTCTCTACCTCCTCCTATGTTTTTGAACATTAAAAAAGAGACCTCGTCAGACCAGCTACTTCCCTTATTATATAAAATAAGTGCAGCAAGTGGAGAATGTTCTCTATCTGCTACACTTTTATGGTACTAAAAAGAGATAGCTGCTTTTCTTTGCTATCTCTTTTTAATAAACCCTATATGTTCTTTTATCTATTCTTCCTGATCGGTTTTGTCTTTCCTCTTTTTATTTATAGGTTCTTTGACTACATCTTCAATCAGCCTTGATAAATCGACTGCATTTTTGGAAGTAACAACCGGTTTCCCGGTTTCTTTCTCTATTTCCTTCCTTGCATTGCCTGCTATACTGCCTCCTCTTTTTGCCACTTTCCTGTTTTCTTCCAGACCCTGCGGATTGGTCGTTTTTGTAAGCTCGGTCGTAGTTGCTTCGGCAAGCATATTTAGGACAATTTCAAGGGTTGTCATATTATCTCTTAGATTCTCTTTTTTCAAACCTTTAAGATTTTTGTATCCCCTTGTGGTCATCCCGGACCATGCTTTGGTGATCTCATCAGTAAGAATCGCATATTCAATTCCTTTTTGTATCCCATGGTCATCCCAAGCATCGGTTAGCTCTTTTCTCACCTGTATCGCTTGTAAGCGTTGGTTAATCCATTCGCGGCTGTACCCTTTCTTCAAATAGGTTTCTAAGGCTCTGTCAATCGTCAGTTCCGGATCGATGATTTCATCGATTCGCTCTTTTCCTACCTCCGCAAGCCATAGCTTAAACGGCTCCGCTTTTGGTGACGGTATAGACTGGATAATCCGAAATATTCCTTGCATATCCGCCACATCGGTTAAACGCATTTTCCCATCTGTCGCTTTCATTTTCAACTGCTTACAAATTGTAAGCAGTTCATTTCCTTCTTCTTTTAATCTCTTTTTTAGTACAGCCCAATAGGTACTGGCACCTCTTGCATTTTCTTGTTCCGTTAAAGCTCCAACTACATCTACTACTGAAAAATACCATTCTTCTTTTTCTTCGTCCCAAACGGAGCGTATTTGTTTATTTTCATATAGCTTTATTTCGTCCATTTTCTCCACCTCTTTACAGGTCTATTTCATCTTAATTTTACTTTTTCTGACATACTCTTATTATACTCCCAAATTTGATTTTATAGAACCTGTGTTTTTTCTCTCAAATACATCTCCAAGGCTTTTTCTATGATCTCTTCCACTTCTTCCTTACTTTCATCTTGAAAGAATTTTTGATAGATCCTCCGAGACAGTTTGATATTCTGATATTCTTTCATCTTCGGCTTTGTCAAGTTCAGCAAGTAAGTGCTAACCATCTCCTGGTTTAGCTCTACTTGTTTATTCATCCGATGGAGTGCTTTGGTATCGCTTGGTTTTAAGCTCAATTCCAATTCTCCACACTTCTGATACAGATATTCCTGTATCTCTTTTGGAAGATAGGATAAATCTACTGCCATTGTCAGTCCTATTTTTTCATCATCAACTTCTTGTTTCCAAGACTCGGATAATTCATTTAATCTTAAATATCTTGCAATAGATGCTCCGGAAAGATGATATTCTTTTCCGAGTGATTTTCTGCTGTCGGTTTTATCTTGGGATTCTTTCTCTACAATCCCTTGTTCCAATTTTTCTATTTCTTTCTTCAAGTCGTTTCGCTTTCCCTGACTGGCGATCTTATCGTATTTGAGCTTGAGTACAAGAGCTTTTTCGCTTGGTAGCAGGTCGGAAAAGGATCGTTGCATCAGATTGGTTTCTATCACATAGGTATAGGCTTCTTCTTCGGAAAGATGTTCTTTTACAATACAAGGAACGGTTTTTAGATTGGCAAGTCTTGCTGCATTCACTCTGTTATGCCCGGAGAGGATTTCATATCCTCCATCTTCTTTTTGCAGGGTGATTACCGGACTGAGTATTCCATTTTCTTTGATACTGTCTACCATATCTTCCAGTCTTTTTCCTGTGTAAAGGCTGAAGGGGTGATTGTGATAGTTTTCCAGTCGATCAATGTCGATCTCTCTTATATTTCCTTGCTCTATATCTTCAAACAGAAAGTCTACGGCATCGGATATTTTTCTTTTTTGTAGTTTCTTATTCATCGCATATCTCCTTTGCCAGATCATCGTATGCTATATCTGCACTACTGCCTTTTGCATATTTCTTAATGCTCTGCCCTGCATATAATGCCTCTCCTACCTTTACCGTCTTAGGAATTTTACTCTGAAATACTCTTATCTTTTCTCCATAGCTTCCTTCTACTTGCTCTGTGAGTAGCCTGGATAGATTGGTTCTTGTATCACACATCGTCAGTAGGATTCCTTTTACGGATAGTTTATGGTTTACTCTCTTTTTAATCTTGTGTATTGTTTTTAATATCTCATCTATTCCAAGCATGGCAAACATCTGTGTATCTGCTACTACGAGTACATTGTCTGCTGCACAAAGAGCATTTATCGTCAGTATGTTTAGCGAAGGTGATGTGTCGATTAAAATGTAGTCATAACGCTTTTTTATATGCTTGATTACATCAGAGAGTATTTTTTCACTTCCCGTTTCTATCCTCATCTGCGTTTCAACAGCCGATAAATATATACTTGAGGGTATAAGGTCGATCTCATCATAAGATAGGATATATTCTTTTGCCGAATAGCTTTCTTCCTCCAGTTCTGACATAAAGAGATGTCCTATACTTTTTACAAGTTCATCTGTATTTTCTATTCCGAAACACCTGGTGAGATTAGCTTGAGGATCAAGGTCAATGGCTAATACTTTTTTACCCAGTTCCCGTAATGCGTATGCAAGGTTTAATGTTGTAGTTGTTTTACCAACCCCACCCTTTCTATTGGCTATGGTGATAACTTCCATAAATTCTCTCCTTTCTCAGCTTGGGTTTACTTTTTCCTTATATTTTGGGGGATAAAAAAATAGGGATACAGTACAGAAAGCCCCTTGTTATCAAGGTTTTTTCTTTGTATCCCCATTATATCTCAAGCCCACTGTGGTTCTTCTAATGCCAGTTTGTCGAATGCTTTGTCCTGATCGGTGAATGCGATTTACATTTCACTGTGGTTCTTCTAATGCGTGACATGGGAGGTCAAGTCCGATGATCTCGTCAAGATTTACATTTCACTGTGGTTCTTCTAATGCTGCGAGTGCGTTCCGATTTACAAGTAGACGTAAAATAATTTACATTTCACTGTGGTTCTTCTAATGCTCGTCATTGACGAAAGCTCAATCCTTAAAAGCTTCACATTTACATTTCACTGTGGTTCTTCTAATGCTTTTAAGAACTCAAAGG
>JBGZJG010000153.1:0-12042 GCA_041848665.1 Filifactor sp. | reverse complement strand
TGCCAAGTTGTATGTTCGTGTTAATCCGTTAAAGACAAATACGGAGGACTTGAAAAGAAGTTTTTTTGACGAGGGTATTTTGAGTGATGTTGTGGAGGGGTATCCGCAGATGCTTAAAGTACAAGGATTTAAAAATATGAATGTGGAAGAGCATTATGTAAGTGGTGCGTTTACGGTGCAGGATTTGAGTTCCGTAAGTTGTATCGAGGCTTTGGCACCGCAAACGGGAGAGGTGATTTTGGATGCGTGTGCCGCTCCTGGAGGAAAGGCAACCGCTATTGCGGAAAAAATGGCGGGAACGGGAACGGTGATTGCCGCCGATAAGGGAAAAAATAAGTTGGCATTGATTGAAGATGCGGCAAAACGTCTCAATCTTTTGAACATAAAGGTAGTACACCAAAATGCTTGCGTAACGGTCGATGAGTGGCGAGAGTATTTTGACAGAGTGTTGGTGGATGTGCCTTGCTCCGGTTTGGGAATTATCCGAAGAAAGCCGGAGATACGTTACAAGAGCGAAAGGGAGTTTGTGTCTTTGTATGATGTGCAAAAATCTATTTTGCAGACCAATTCCGCCTATGTCAAAAAAGGCGGAGTGTTGGTATACAGTACCTGCACTTTGGATAAGAGGGAAAACGAAAGGATTGTCCGAGCATTTTTGAGAGAAAATAAAAACTTTCGTTTTGATGAATTTGAATTGCCGAGGAAGGGAAAGGTGGTCGGTATGACGGAGCTTTTACCGGACGAGGGAGATTGGGACGGATTTTTTATTTGCAGGATGAAACGGGTAATATAAATGATGAAAAAAGTTTATTTTAACCAAGTAAACGAGAAAAATCCGAGACGGTTGTTTCGTACAAGGAAAAAACGAGCAACAGCTAAAATCGGAAAGCGTGAACGTTACATTGAAGGGGAAGAAATAGTATGTCCATTGATTTGAGAAGTATGGAATATCATGAGGTAGAGCAGGCGGTTTTGGAACTTGGAGGGAAGAAATATCGCACCAAACAAATTTATAATTTTTTGGCAAAAGGGGTTATAAGTATTGATGAAATGTATACGTTGCCTCAAGATTTCAGAACACTTTTAAAAGAGAAGTATCATATTGCAAAGACGGACATTTATCACAAGTTGGAGTCAAAGCTTGACGGTACGAGGAAGTATTTGATAGAGCTTGAAGACGGAAACCTGATTGAGACGGTGCTTATGATTTACAAAAACGGACCTTCTATCTGTCTTTCCACACAAGTCGGATGTCGTATGGGTTGTCGCTTTTGCGCTTCGACGGTGGACGGTTTGGTCAGAAATTTGACACCCGGAGAAATTTTGGGGCAGATGATAACGGTACAAAAAGACTTGGGCGAACGAATTGCAAATATCGTTGTTATGGGTTCGGGTGAACCGTTTGATAATTATGACAACTTGGTAAAATTTTTGAAATTAGTGCATGAAGAGCAGGGAATGCAAATCGGATACCGCCACATTACGGTATCTACTTGCGGAATTGTTCCACGCATTAAGGAGATGCAAAATTGGGGTATTCCCATTAATTTGGCAATTTCACTTCATCAATCCGAACAGAGCAAGAGAGAGGCAATTATGCCGATTGCAAAGCGTTATGATATAGCGGAATTGGTAGCGGCAGGGAAGGAATATGCAGATGTAACAAAACGGCGTGTCACTTACGAATATGCGCTGATAGAAGGCGTTACCGATTCCATTGCGGAGGCACATGCTCTGGGCAGACTTTTGAAAGGAAGTCTTTCGATGGTCAATTTAATTCCGATTAATCCCATTCGAGAAAATGAGTTTAAAAAACCGAATGTTGAAAGAATAAAAGCATTTCAAACGGTGTTGTTGAATTATCATATTATTACGACGATACGGCGAGAGCTCGGAGCAGATATTAATGGAGCATGCGGGCAGCTTCGACGTAACGTGATACAGGAGAAAAGAGGTGAGTGTATTTGAAATACGGTATATTAAGCGACAAAGGAAATATTCGCAAAAACAATGAGGATTATATTCAAAACATGAAAGTCTCGGAGAAAAGTCATCTGTTTGTTTTGGCAGATGGAATGGGCGGTCATCAAAAAGGAGATGTTGCAAGTAAAACGGCAGCCGAGGCGGTGGTGGATTATTTCAGGCGACATATTGAAATTATCCAAAAGCTGTATCGAGAAGAAGATACGGAGAAGGTAAGGGAATTTGTGAAACGTGCCATTATGTTTGCAAACGAAAAGGTGTATAAAATGTCTTTGGAAGAGGATATGAAAGGCATGGGAACAACTTTGGTCGTCACTTATATTATGGAGTCCAAGGCAATGATTGCAAATGTAGGAGACAGCCGAGCTTATTCTTATCGGGGAGCAAAACTCACACAACTTACGACAGATAATTCCTATGTGCAGGAGTTGGTACAGCTTGGAGTAATTACGGAGGAAGAGGCACGAAATCATGAGAAGAAGAACATGATTACCAGAGCAATCGGTACGGAACTGGATTTGGAAATTGATTTTTATGAATTGCCTCTGGAAAAAAACGATATTATTCTGATGTGCAGTGACGGATTATCCAATATGGTGGAACCGAGTGATATGGAAGAAATTCTTGCAATGAAATATCTTCCTATGTTTGCCTGCGAGCAATTAATTCGTGAGGCAAAGCTAAACGGCGGTTTTGATAATATCTCCATTATTTTGATATATTGTTAATATAAAAAAGGAACGGTGAACTAAGTGATAGGAAAAATGTTGGGAAACAGATACGAGATTTTGGAAAAAATCGGCGAAGGCGGCATGTCCATCGTCTATAAGGCACAGTGTCAAATTCTCAATCGAATTGTTGCGATAAAGGTATTGAAGGAAGAGTATGCAAATGATGATGAATTTTTGCAAAAATTTAAAAATGAGGCGCTTTCGGTTGCAAAGCTGAACCATGCAAATATCATCAATGTGTTTGATGTAGGACAAGATGAAGATATTTCTTATATCGTTATGGAGTATGTCGACGGAAAAAATCTGAAAGAAATCTTAAAGGAAGAAAAAAAGTTTTCCGCCGAAAAAGTGATGGATATTGCAAAACAAATTGCTATGGCTCTGGAAGAAGCGCACAACAAAAAAATTGTACACCGAGATATCAAGACACAGAACATTATGCTTACGAGCAAGGGAGTAGTGAAAGTAGGCGATTTCGGAATTGCAAAAGCAGTCAGCAGTTCCACAATTACCGCATCCGGTGCGATTATGGGTTCGGTGCACTATTTTTCTCCCGAGCAGGCGAGAGGTGGTTTTGTGGATGAACGAAGTGATTTGTATTCCTTGGGCATTATCATGTATGAAATGGCAACGGGAAGATTGCCGTTTGACGGAGACAGTCCGGTCAATATTGCATTAAAGCACATTCAAGAAAAATTGGAATTTCGAGATAGTGATGAGATTTCTTCCGGAATAAAAGATATGATAAAAAAATTGACGCAGAAAAGTCCCGACAAGAGATATGCAAATGCAAGACTTTTAATAGAGGACATTGACTATCTTCAAATGGGAAAAAAATCCGTTGAGGTTGACGAGGACGATTTATTTGCCACAAAAAAAGTTCCTATTCCTCCACACAATATGCAAAATCGCTATCGTAAGGAAGAACGGTATGAAGATGACGAGGAAGATGAGGTGGAGGATATTGTGCCGACACCCAGAAGAAAGAAAAAAGGAAGCAACCATCTTTCCACATTCTTTGCTGTTTTGCTCGGTGTTATCGTTGTGGGGATGTTGGGAATATTTTATCTTATGATGGGGCGCCCTTTTGGAGGAGGACAAAACAATGCTATTCCCATTCCGCATATTGTCGGTATGACGGAAGAACAGGCACGAACGGAATTGGAAAAAATCGGGCTGCAGCTTAATGTAAAAGGAACGGAAGTCAATAATAAGTATGAAATCGGACAAATCACCGATACCGATCCGAATGAGGGAATAAAAGTTTCAAAAGGAACGATTGTCAATGTTACCTTAGCGAAATCGGAAGAAGAAACCATTACGATAGATAATTTTGAAGGAAAAAAATTGCAGGATTTGGAAAAAGAATATGGCGAAAAATTAAAATTCAAGGCGGAGTATGTCCCGAGCAACGAACCGACGGATACCGTATTGCGTCAGCAACCGCAGGAAGGTGCCAAAGTGGCTTTGGGCGGCGAAGTGGTGCTGTTTTTGAGCAAAAATTCGGAGGATATTCCAATTCCGGTTCCGAATGTAGTCGGAAAGAGTTTTGATGAGGCGAAGGGAATTTTGTCCTCCTTTAAAGTCTCCGACAGCTACAAAGAAGATACGTCCAAACCGGAGGGAGTTGTTTTGTCACAAAATCCGTCTGAAGGAAGTCAAGCAAAGCCGAAATCGACGGTAAGTGTGGTAATCAACAAATACGAAGCACCAAAAGCAACCAAAAAGAGATTGGCGGTTACCTTGCCGCAGGGAAGTGAAACGGTTGCTGTAAGAATTTCGGAAGACAGTACGGGAAAAGTAATTTATGAAAAGACGGTTAATTATAGTGAGGTCGATGGAGTTCTTTCGATTGATGTTGAAGGAAAAGAAGGTGAAGAAAAGACTTTTAGCATTGATGTCGACGGAAGTTATTATGACAGTACGACCATTCATTTTTAAACCGGATTGAAAAAACTTCGGAGACAACAAACCAAGCACCACATTTATTTGAGGCAAAGGAAGGAAATCTTTGTTTGGACAGCGAGGGAAGTAATTTGTACCAAAAATGCAAAGAGATGAAAGAGTTTGTGCAGGAAGGGGAATTTGGAAGTATGAACGGCACGATAATAAAAGCAATTTCATCGTTTTATTATGTCGATACGGGCAAGGATAACTTTGTTTGTAAGGCGAGGGGGATTTTTAAGAAGGAAAAAATAACTCCGTTAGTCGGAGATAAAGTAGAATTCAGTATAGTAGAAGCAGAAAAAAAAGAAGGAATTGTCGAAAAAATTTTGCCGAGAAAAAATACTCTTCTCCGTCCGCCGGTTGCAAATGTAACACATGCGTTATTGTTTTTTTCCGTTAAGGAGCCTGAACCGAATCGTTCCTTGATAGACCGCTTTATCGTTTTGGCGCAGGAGCAGGATTTGGAGATTACGCTTTGCTTTTCCAAAACAGACTTGGCAATGCAGGGTGATTTGGAGGAATTATTGCGTATTTATGGCAATATCGCTTATCGTGTCATTGATATCAGCACATATGAGAGAAAAAATTTGGAGCAACTGAAACAATGTCTGAAAGGGAACATTACCGTAATTGCAGGACCGTCCGGTGCGGGCAAGAGCTCCTTTATCAACACGTTGAATAACGATTTTTGTATGAAAACGGGGGATGTCAGTGATAAAATCGGAAGAGGGCGGCACACGACACGCCATGTGGAGCTTTTAAAAATAGACGAAAATTCTTGGATTGCAGATACACCGGGTTTCAGTTCTCTATCTTTGGAGCATATTCCCTATACGGAATTGAAGGAATACTTTTTGGAATTTCATGATTATGATATGGATTGCAAATTCGGATACAACTGTTTGCATGAACATGAACCTTCCTGTCATGTGAAGAAAGCGGTGGCAGAGGAAAAAATTGCAAAGGAACGTTATGAGAGCTATCTTCAGCTTTTGAATGAAATAAAAAATCACAATAAGAGGAGAGGATAACATGTTATTTTCAAGTTTTGCAGTTTTAGCGGCAGGAATTTTTATCTTTCTCGCCTATTTTGTATTTGCGAGCAAGAAAAAATAAATTTGTTTGACGAATAAAAGAGATTGTATATGCAGGAAGCTTCATTTTTTTCGGATTTTTCTTTTGTAGAAACTTTTTTGGTAGTAGGAGTGGTGCTTTTTATCGGTTACTTTCTTTTTGGAGAAAGAGCAAAATAGCTTTTTTACGCCAGAAGGCATCGTGTAATATGGCGGAAGAAAGTAAGAGCACAAAAATATTCGAGACGAGGTTGTGTCGAAAAAACAACGGATAGGATTTTGGAAAGATTGAGGCTTGAACCATTTTGTAATGACGCAATAGGTTGTGTGGAAAACGGATAATCAGAAACATTTATTTGGGAAGAGGAGTGTAAGAGATGATTAAATTGGCACCATCTATATTATCGGCGGATTTCAGTAATTTGGCGGAAAGTGTAAGACAAGTGGAAGATGCCGGGTGTGAATATCTGCATATTGATGTGATGGACGGACATTTTGTGCCTAATATTACTTTTGGGGCAGTTGTGTTCAAAAATCTTCGTCAAAAATCAAACATGGTGTTTGATTGTCATTTGATGATTGAAAATCCGGATTTGTATTTGGAAGATTTTGCCAAAGCGGGAGCGGATGTTATTACGGTCCATCAAGAGGCGTGTACACATTTGCATAGAACGGTGGCACATATCAAAGAGCTTGGCTGCAAAGCAGGGGTATCGCTCAATCCTGCAACGCCGTTGGAGACGTTGGAATATATTTTGCCGGATTTGGATATGGTTTTGATTATGAGTGTAAATCCGGGCTTTGGCGGACAAAGTTTCATTCCGCAGTCTTTGGAAAAAATAAAAAAGTTAAAACAAATAATTGATGAAAAAGGATATCATATTGATATTCAAGTAGATGGCGGGGTTTCTCCTAAAAATATTGCCGAAGTGGTACAAGCGGGAGCGACTATTTTGGTGGCAGGCTCGGCTATTTTTGGCAAAGAGGATGTGAAACAGGCAGTACGAGATTTGCGAGACGCTTGTCTTTTGCATGAAAATGAAACATGTTAAGCCGAAATTTGCATGAAGCAAAGGTTGCTCTGGTTTTAAACGGGGATTTGAAACCTTTTGAAAAGCTGAAACAGCGGTTACAGGAGTTTGACTATGTTTTGAGTGCGGACGGGGCAAGCAATGTTCTTTTTGAAATCAATTTTTTGCCGAATGCAATCATTGGAGATTTGGATTCCATTACGAAACAGAACAGAATATATTTTGAACAAAATAACGTGGAATTTTTTTGTTTTTCGCCGGAAAAAGATTTTACCGACAGCCATTTGGCGTTGGAAAAATTAATTTGTGCCGGTGCAAAAGAGATTACGATTTTTGGGGCAATGGGTTCAAGATGGGATCACAGCCTTGCGAACGTCGGTCTTTGTTATTATGCGCTTCAAAATGGTGTAAGACTTCATTTTTACGGCAATCAAACGTATATGACGTGTTTGAAAAAAGGAACGTATTTGTTTGCCAAAAAGGAAAAAATGTATTTTTCTCTTTTGGCACTCTTTGGGGAGGTAAAAGGACTTTCCGTAGAGGGAGCAAAATATTTGCTTGATGCATATACGCTGCGACAAGGCGAGACAATAGGGATCTCCAATGAGTTTAGAGATGATATTTCCATTTCTTTTCAAGAGGGTATTCTCTTGGTCATAGAAACGGAATTTGAGGAATAAAATCAATCAATTAGGGAAATGAACGTGCAAAAAGTAAGGTAGTGTAACGGAATGAACGATTCCGCAACACTACCTTTTTTTCGGACTGTTTCCGTACGATAATTCCTTACAAAGAAAATGCGTATCTTCTTTGTTTGCAACGGTGTTTTTGTAATACGAAATTATGATATAAACTTATAGGAATATCCCATCTTTATGATAAAAAGTACACAAAGAGATTGGATAACCATTTCGGTTCATTCGGGTCATCGTATAAGAAACTCCGTAAATAGGATGCAAACTGTTTCGTTTTCATCCTATAAGGGTTTTGTTTTATAAAAGAATTTTGGGGAAGAGAGGGTATTCTTTTATTGTTTGATACGAAAATCGAATGAAACATCGGATAATAGAAATACCGAAACCGATTTATTTGGAATTGTTTGACACAATTTATTTCGATTGGCGGTAGGGTTCTGTTTGATTTTCGTATTTGTTTACGAAAAGAAAAATAGGAGGTCTATTTTTGTTAACACCGATATGCATGGAATTTTACATAAGAAATTTAGGTGCATAGCACAAAAAATTACATCTTATGGAGAAACAGTCCGCTGATAAGCTTAGGTTCAAACCATGTGGATTTTGGCGGCATAATTGCTTTGTTATCACTGACTTCGATAATTTCTTGAATTTGAGTAGGATATAGTAAGAATGCCACTTCCATATCGGTATGCAAACGTTCTTGAATGTCGCTTAGCATATTGTCTCCGCCATAAAAAGCAATGCGTCTGTCGGTTCGTGGGTCTTGAATACCAAGCAACGGGCTTAGGACATAATCTTGCAAGATGGAGACATCTAAGGCGTCCACAATATTTTGCGGAAGGCTTTTCTTCCATGTCAAGCAATATATTTTTTCGTGAAGGAGCATGATATAGCTACCTTTTTTGTCGGGTTCTCTTATTTGTGCAAGCTGTTCTATTATGAAGTGCTCTTGCAGTTTTTGCAAAAATTCATCCTCTGTCAAATTATTCAAATCCTTTATCACACGATTGTAAGGAAGGATAAGGAGTTCTTCGTCCGGAAATATGACTGATAAAAACCGATTGAATTCTCGCATAGGATGAGGCGTAGCGTGAGAAGAAACTTTTTGTTTTAGGGTGGAGGGGTTGTCTTTTTCCTTGAGAGAAAGCTCCTTTTCCGCATATTCTTTTAATTTCAATTCGCCGACCTTTACGGAGGAGGCGGTTCTGTGATGCCCGTCGGCAATGTAAAGGGAGTTTGTTTTTTCAAAAACGTTCTGTAAAAACAAAATATCTTCTGTTTGGTCGATTTTCCATAAAATTTGTTGTACACCGTCAGAACTGAAAAAGTCATAGAGCGGTTTGTTTTTTTCGGAAAATTGTTGTATAAATTCTTTTAAAATCTTTTGTTGTTTGTAAAACAGAAACACCGGCTCCGTATGCGTTTCGCAAGCCGAAAAATGAGCAATGCGGTCTTTTTCTTTATCCGTTCGTGTCAATTCATGCCGTTTAATTCGACCTTCTGCATAGTCTTTTGTGCTGGCACATGCGACAATTCCGTTTTGCACTTTTCCTTTTCGGATTTGACGATACAGATAAAAATACGGTTTATCTTCTTCTATTAAAATTCCGAGACTTTGAAATCTGTCGAGATTTTCTTTTGCCTTTGCGTAGACAACGTCGCTGTATGGGTCTTGTGTAGAGGGAAAATCCACTTCACTTCGTATAACATGAACAAAATTTTCGGGAAGTGCGGCAAGTTTATTCAACTTTTCCCCCTCCAATACATCATAGGGCGGACACGTTACTTTTTCTGCTAAGGTTTCTTTTGGACGCAGTGCTCGAAACGGGTTTATTGTAATCATGATAGTCTCCTTTTATGGGTTGTATTTGTTATTCGTTTTCTTTTAGATAATCTTGAATATATTGTAACACTTCTTTTCCGATCCGATTTTGTGCCTCTGCGGTTGCCGCACCGATATGAGGTGTTACGGAACAGAGAGGATGGCGGCATAATTCTTCATTTGGCGTCGGTTCGTTTGCAAAAACGTCCAGTGCTGCCCCTGCAAGTTTCTTTTCATTGAGTGCGTTCAGCAACGCATCTTCCTCAATCACATTGCCTCTGGATGCATTAATAAGAAAAGCGGAGGGCTTCAGATAAGCCAATGTCTCTTGATTGATAACCGGTTTTTCCGTTGCGGTTGTATGGATTGAAATAAAATCCGCATTTTTTAAAACTTCTTCCAAAGAAAGGGAGGTACAGTTCTCCAAATTTGCAGGATAGAGGTCAAAGTAGATAACATTCATTCCAAGCGCCAATGCTTTTTTTGCAAGTGCCTGTCCGATACGACCAAATCCGATAATGCCGAGTGTCTTGCCTTCCAATTCTATTCCGGTATACGCTTTTTTGTTCCATTCTCCTCGTTTCATGGTAAGGTTGGCAAGGTTCAAAAAACGTGCTAAGTTAAACATCTGTCCGAGTACGAGTTCGGCTACCGCATTTGCACTGGAATGAGGTGTGTTTTTTACGGCAATGTTCTTTTGTGCGGCATAAGCGGTATCAATATTATCCAAACCGACACCGGCACGAATAATGAGTTTTGTTTTGCCTTTTGCCATTGCATCAATCAGTTCTTTGTCCACTTTGGTGGCGGAGCGTACCACTAATATATCAAAAGCATGTATCTTATGAAGTAAGTCCTCTTTTTCATAATGTGTGGTGTCAAGGCTGATTTGGAGATTTTTTAGTGTCTCAAGGACTTCTTTATCAATGCCGTCATTTGCCAAAACGTTCAGTTGTTTCATAATTTCCTCCTCGTGTAATAAATTGTATTTCATTTCTAATCTATTTTCTTCTATAAACATCAATTTATCATGGTACTGTTTTTTAAAATGAATTCTTCTGTGATTATAAAAATTCAATGAAATGATGCTCAAACAACTCTCTTCCTGAGAATGCAATAATCATTCGTTGATGAAAAAATGGATGATATAGTATTTATAACCATTAGAAGAGAAATCTTCTTTTTTGAGGGAAATGGTACTATCTAAAGATTATGGTTTGTTTTTGTCTATAATTCCAAAATATCGTCAATGTTTTGGAGCAATTCGTCAATATCTTCCATACGAGTATCCGCCATATGAGCAATACGGAAGGTTTTGTCCTTCAAGTCGCCGTATCCGTTTGAGATTTGCATACCTCGTCTGCCAAGCTCTTTATTCAATGCTTTTACATCAATTCCTCTTGTGTTGGTAATGGTAGTAACCGTATTGGAAGCATATCCTTCCTTTGCGAATAATGCAAAATTGTTTTGTGCCCAATCTCTGACACGCTCCGCCATTTTTTCGTGACGGTCATATCGGTTGTCTGCGCCCTCCACATTTAAAATTTGTTCCAATTTGTAATCCAAGCCAAACATCAAAGGCAACACCGGAGTGGAAGGATATTGGTAATTTTTTTTCAGAATATAGTTGTATAAGCTGAGCAAATCAAGATAAAAACCTCTATTTTCCACCTTCTTCGCACGTTCTACCGCTTTTTGCGAAAAACTGCAAATGGCAATTCCCGGAGGAAGACCTAAGCATTTTTGGCTGGAAGTGATGATAATGTCAATGCCAAGTGCATCTACATCAAATTTTACGCCTGCTGAAGAGCTTACCGTATCGACACAAAAAATCACATCAGGATATTTTTTGACAATCTGCGCAATTTCTGCAAGGGGATTGGAAACACCGGTGGAAGTTTCGTTGTGCGTAATCGTGACCAAATCATATTTTCCTGTTTTAAGAACCTTATCGACCTCTTCCGGCATTGTGATTTCGCCCCATGGAGAAGCATACAAATCTGCGGGAACATTGTTTTTGATTGCCATATCATACCATCTTTTGCCAAACGCTCCAATGGAAAAAATCGCTGCCCTTTTTGCCGTACAACTTCTTACAGCGGCTTCCATCAAACCGCTTCCGGAGGAGGTTGAAAGTAAAATCATTTCAGAAGTGTTCCATAATTGGCGCATATTCTTGGAAATACGTTCCTGCAATACGGAAGCGTCAGTACTGCGATGCCCTATCATCGGGGTCGTCATTTTTTCAAGAACATCAGGCTGTACGGTCACAGGACCTGGAATAAACAATTTCATAATCAATCTCTCCTTTTTGAATAAATGTATTTGAATTTTTTGTACTACCGATAGAAAACAAGTGTGAGCAAAAGCAATCCGCTTTATCCATTTGAAAAAAGAAGTTCTTTCTTTCAAATAAAAAAATCCTCGTACCAATCTCATACCTCATACGGTAAAGAAAGGGACGAAGATAAAACTCCGCGGTGCCACCCGACTTAACGGCAAAAACCGTTCACTCAAAATCGATAACGAGATTATCCGGACTTAAATACTGTATTTTTGAGAGGGATTGGCTTTTATCCGAAACATTTGCCTGCAATCAAACACACAATATCAAAGGCAATACCGATATTGTGAAAAAATCTTCAACAGATAAAAACACCGCCATAAAGAAAGAAATTCTCCCAAAAACCTTCTTCAAATCGGCTCGGAAACGGATTCAAAACAAATTCCTGCAAATTCACATCAACCATTTGCTTT
>JBGZJG010000152.1:0-2755 GCA_041848665.1 Filifactor sp. | reverse complement strand
TCTTAGCCTGTACTTACTGGATAAACCCCGTACCCCTGCCGAAAGACAACAGAATAAAGAAACATTGGAACTTGCCGTAAAAATCCGGGCGGAGAGAGAACAGGAACTAAAAGAAAGCATGTTGGGGTATCGCTTGAAGAAAGACCGCAATATGAATTTTCTTGATTATTTTCAATCTTGTATTGACAATTACACAAAGAAAGACCTGCGCATGATGCAGATTGCCCTAAGCCGATTTAAGGACTTCTTACGTGAAAAATATCCGGTTTATGAGTTCAATATCCGACCGGAACAGATGAACAAAGATATGATGATAGCATTTGTCGAATATCTGCAAAGCAGGAGTGTGGGCGAAGGGGCAAAGAGTATTTATCAACGATTCAAAAAAGTCATTAAATCTGCTATTGAACATGATATGATGATTAAGAACCCATGTAATGGAGTGCAATGCAAGGTCGATGACCAGATACTGCGCAAGGATGTACTTTCTCTGGAAGAAATACAAGCCCTGATAAATTGTCACTACGACCATGAAAACCCCGAAGTGAGGCGGGCTTTTATTTTCTGTCTTTACTGTGGACTGCGGTTTTGCGATGCAAAGGATTTGACTTTCCGGAATGTGGATTATTCCAATCGGATGTTGAAATTTGAACAAAATAAAACTAAAGGACATTCGGCAAGCAGTGGGGTCGTTATTCCGCTGAATGACGGATTACTTTCTTTAATCGGCAATCCTCCGGAAGGTGGAAATTTGGATAGCCCTGTTTTTACATTACCTTCTTACGAAAGTTGCTGCAAGTCGGTAAAACGTTGGGTAAAGCGTGCCGGAATAAATAAGCATATCAGTTGGCATTGCGCCCGGCACTCTTTCGCTGTGAATATCCTGAACAATGGAGCAAACATAAAAACGGTTGCCAGTCTGTTGGGACACAGCGGGTTGAAGCATACGGAAAAATATACCCGTGCTGTGGATAAGTTAAAAGAAGATGCTATCAATAGCTTGCCGGAGTTGAAGCTGTGATAAATTAATTAGAATTATTACTACTTTTGTTCGTTCCATAATTTTTCTTCTATATGAATTTGATAAAGCAGCATAATTTTGACCAGTTGATAGACAATGTTTATCAAACACACTGTGCATTGCAAGAAAATGCGACGAAAGTAATCAACCAAAATCTTACAATTCGTAATTGGCTTATTGGTTGTTATATTGTGGAATACGAGCAAAATGGTCAGGATAGGGCAAAGTACGGAAGTAAGTTATTGGAAGAAATAGCAAAAAGCTGAAAGCGAAAAATTTGAAAGGCTTAAGTCGAAGGGACTTAAATGATTGTAGGACTTTCTATAATCTTTATCCTCAAATTTGGGGGTCAGTGACCGCCAAATTACAAGTAGTTGAAAATAAGAAAATTACCATTCTGACGGAGACTAGTTCAGAGATTTGACGGTCACTGACCCCCAAATCTAAAGATGAAGCGGATTTATCTCCCGATTTACTTTTATCAAGGCTTTCATTTACTCACTTTGTAGAGTTGATTAAAATTAGCGATTCGTTGGAACGCCTGTTTTATGAGGTCGAAGCAATAAAAAACAATTGGAGTGTCCGGTAACTCGAACGTGCGATTGATTCCGCTCTTTTCATAAGAACAGGATTATCAAAAAATAAACATGCGGTTATTGCCAAAATCAAAAATATAAAACCGGAGAGCAATGCCGAGATTATCAGAAATCCGTATATTTTAGAATTTTTAGACTTGGAAGAAAAATCGGAGTACAGCGAATCCGATTTGGAACAGGCTATTTTAACCCATTTGCAAAATTTTTTGGTTGAGCTGGGAACTGGATTTTGTTTTGAAGCCAGACAAAAGCGAATTATGTTCGATAACACTCCTTACCGGATAGATTTGGTTTTCTATCACCGAATTTTGAAAAGTCATGTTTTGATTGACCTGAAAATCGGGAAATTCACTCACGCAGATGCAGGGCAAATGAACGCTTACCTCAACTATTATAAAGACAATGAAATGTCGGAAGGTGATAACCCGCCTATCGGAATTATTTTGTGCGGGGATAAAAACGACACATTAGTCAAGTATGCCACCTCTGGACTGGATGACCAACTTTTTGTTTCCAAATATTTGGTTAAGTTGCCGGAAAAGAAGGTGTTGGAAGAATTTATCAGAAAGGAACTAAATTCATAAAAAAGAATGGATACAACTTTTACTGTTTTAACAATATTAGGAATAGGCACACTTTTAAACAGTGTTTGGATTTATATTCTTAACAAAAGGAAAATTAAATCTGAATCAAATCAACAATTTAAAGATGTTCGATATAAGGCAATTATAATTTTAGCCTATTCATTGGTATATTTTGACAAATCGAAACCACTACAAACCCATAGACCTGAAATCAATAGTAAGAATGATATTTTTGATGAACTTTTTATTGAATGGCGGAATATGATGCTTTATGCTGGGGATAGTGTTATTCTTCTATGAAGCAATTCTTAGAAAATAGTAATTCCGACACCTTAAATAAATTAATACTCTCAATGAGAAAAGACCTTTATGGAATAAATACAAAAATAAGCAAAAAGGACTTGGTGTTGCAGGGAAAACGCATTAAAATTTGAGTAATTCCAACAAATACTCATTATCCCATCCGGACAAGTTTCTTTTTCTTCTAATTCCCATTTTTCGTTCGTTTTTTTCAGCAGATTCAAGCATATCTTATTGATAATCGAGAAGTTTTG
>JBGZJG010000151.1:0-3364 GCA_041848665.1 Filifactor sp. | reverse complement strand
TAACCTAAAAAATATTGATATATCCTTGCCACGTGATCAGTTTATCGTCTTAACTGGTCTCAGTGGTTCTGGTAAATCATCCATAGCATTTGATACGATTTATGCGGAAGGACAAAGACGGTATGTGGAAAGTCTTTCTTCTTACGCAAGACAATTTTTGGGACAGATGAATAAACCGAATGTGGAATATATCGAGGGTTTATCTCCGGCGATTTCCATAGACCAAAAGACCACTTCACATAATCCTCGTTCAACTGTTGGTACGGTAACGGAAATATATGATTATTTACGATTATTGTATGCAAATATCGGAATTGCACATTGTCCTGTATGCGGAAAAGAAATCAAAAGTATGACGGTACAAGAAATTGTGGATAGGGTTATGGAATTGCCCGAAAAATCTAAAATTCAAATCATATCTCCGGTTGTTCGAGGGAAAAAAGGAAGACATGAAAAAGTATTGGAAGCAATCAAAAAAGAGGGCTATCTTCGTGTAAGAATTAATGGTGAGGCAAGGGAAATTACAGAGAATATAGAACTGGATAAAAATAAAAAAAATTCAATTGATGTGATTATTGACAGATTAATTGTAAAATCAAATATTGAACGGCGTTTGGCAGATTCAATCGAGATGGCGATAAATCTTTCGGAGGGATTGGTAATTGTTGATATAGTAGGTGTGGAAGAACGTCAATATTCCACAAAATTTTCATGTTCGGATCATGACGTTGCAATTGAAGAAATTTCTCCACGCATGTTTTCCTTCAATGCGCCCTATGGAGCTTGCCCTACTTGTAACGGTTTGGGATTTATGAATCGAATTGATTCGGAACTTGTCGTGCCGAATAAAAAATTGTCTCTTCGTGAAGGGGCAATAGAACCATGGGTATCTTCCGATAAAAACAATGAGGAAGGTTACTATTTTAAAATGATAAAAGTGCTTGCCGAAAACAATCAGATTTCATTGGACACTCCTTATGAAGAATTACCGGAAGAATTTAAGGAAAAGCTCTTGTATGGAACGGAAGAAATATTAACTTTTTCTTTTGAAAGTAAGTTTACAGATGATGTCCGCTCTTACAATGCTCCATTTGAAGGGGTTATTCCAAATTTGGAGAGACGTTTGGCAGATACAGCATCTGATTTTGTACGGGAAAAAATTCAAAAATATGTGATAGAAAGTAAATGCCCTTCATGTCATGGAAATCGTTTAAAAAAAGAAGTTCTCTCTATTACGGTAGGCGGAAAAAATATATCGGAATTAACGGCTTTATCTGTGTCTACTCATTTAGATTTTTTAAATAATTTAAAATTGACAGAAAAAGAAAATTTTATTGCACATGAAATTTTAAAGGAAATAAAAAACAGATTAACCTTTTTATTGGATGTAGGCTTGGAATATCTTACTCTTGATAGAAAAGCTGCAACTTTATCCGGAGGAGAGTCGCAGAGAATACGATTGGCAACTCAAATTGGGTCTGCTTTGGTGGGGGTACTCTATGTTTTGGATGAACCAAGCATCGGATTGCATCAAAAAGATAATGACCGATTACTCAAAACACTGCGCCATTTAACCGATATCGGAAATACTTTGATTGTAGTGGAACATGATGAAGATACTATGTATGCGGCTGATGAAGTAGTAGATATTGGACCGGGTGCGGGAATTCATGGAGGAGAAATAATTGCTCAAGGTTCTGTTGAAGAAATAAAGAGAAATAAATATTCCGTTACGGGGCAATATTTGAGCGGAATAAAACAAATTTGTATTCCAAAAAAGAGACGAACATTCAATAAAAGTAATATGATAACAATAAAAGGAGCACAAGAAAATAATCTGAAAAATATTGATGTAAAGATCCCACTATCTGTTTTAACTACTGTTACCGGAGTTTCAGGAAGCGGAAAAAGCTCACTTGTAAATGAAATTTTGTATAAAGCCGCTGCCGGAAAAATAAACAGATTGCGAGAAAAACCCGGAAAATTTAAAGAAATAATAGGATTAGAGAATATTGACAAGGTGGTGAACATTGATCAGTCGCCTATCGGCAGAACCCCACGCTCCAATCCTGCAACTTATACGGGAGTATTTGATTTTATTCGAGATCTTTTTGCTTCTACACAAGAGTCTAAGGCAAGAGGCTACAAAAAAGGAAGATTTAGTTTTAATGTGAGCGGAGGGCGTTGTGAAGCGTGCAGAGGAGACGGAATTATAAAAATAGAAATGCATTTTCTTCCTGATGTATACGTTCCTTGTGAAATATGTAAAGGAGAACGATATAATCGAGAAACATTAGAGGTAAAATACAAAGGGAAGTCTATTGCGGAAGTTTTAGAGATGAATGTAGAAGAAGCATATTATTTCTTTGAAAATATTCCGAGAATTAAACGAAAATTAGAAACATTGATGGAAGTAGGCTTATCTTATATTAAATTAGGACAACCGTCTACCGAACTTTCCGGAGGAGAAGCGCAACGCATTAAACTTGCTACGGAGCTGAGCAAACAAGCAACCGGAAATACGCTTTATATTTTAGATGAACCAACTACGGGATTGCACATGGCAGATGTTGATAAACTTATTCAAGTGTTGCAAAAATTAACCGATAACGGAAATACCGTAGTGGTAATTGAGCATAATCTTGATGTGATCAAAGTAGCGGATTATATTATTGATTTAGGACCGGAAGGTGGAGATATGGGGGGACAAGTGGTGTTTGAAGGGACACCTGAAAAAATTTTGAAGGCAAAACAATCCTATACCGGAGAATATTTGAAGAGATATATCAAGCGAGAAGGTTGTATTTATGAAAATAAGTAAAATATATAAAAAAAGAGGTTGGTATATCATTTGCTTGGAAAATAGTTTGCAAAATTTTACAGTTTCCGAAGAATTTTTGTATCGTTTTAAATGGCAGGAAGGTATGGAGATAGAGTATAATAATCAACTCAAAGAATTTTTGGAGGAAGATAAGTGTAGACAATGTCTGCAAATTGCTGCCAGAAAACTTGATTTCTCAATTCTTTCCGAATATGAGTTGACAAAAAAATTAAGGCAGGAAGGGTTTGAAGAAAATACAATCGCAAAGGTAATTGAAAAATTAAAAGAAATGAAATTTATAGATGATAATTTTATTACGGATTGTGTAATAAAAAATAATAAAAATAGAAATTTATCGAAAAATCAAATCAAAAACAAACTGAAACAAAAAGGGATTTCACAAGCTTTGTGGGATGAGAAGGTTTCAGAAAGCATAACCGAAGATGTGGAACTCGATAATGCTCGTACTGTTTGTATGAAAAAAATGAAATCTTTGTCCGGAAAAACGAATGATGAAATTAGGAAAAAATTATATTATGCTTT
>JBGZJG010000150.1:0-7024 GCA_041848665.1 Filifactor sp. | reverse complement strand
GGCTTTGACCGGAGGATATGTTTGTGGAAAACATGAATTGGTGGAATTGGTTGCAAAATCTTTAACTTCTCCAAGTATCGGAAAAGAATGTGGTCTTACTTTTGGTTTGACTCGTACTATTTTACGAAAAATCTTTTTTGCTGTATTATTATTGATTTTTTTATCTGATAATTCATCTAACAAAAAAGCAAATTGCTTTGAAGTAAATTTCTCATTTCCGATAGCTTGCTCAGAATCTTTTAAACGTCTCAAAAATTCGGACAAAAAGAAATTGGCAGTCAATGTCGGATTTTTTGTAAGTGAAATTAATTTTTCAAAATAAGAGGAAATTTCTAAATCTGCATTTAGCACTTCGGCGTCATCTTTTGTTAAGCCATATTGTTCCATAAATCTTTTTCTCTTTTGAGCCGGCAATTCCGGAAGAGATTTACGAACATTTTCAATATATTCATCTGTTAAGGTAATATCGACAATATCGGCTTCAGGAAAATACCGATAGTCTTGTACGTTTTCTTTACTTCTCATAGATACGGTAACTTGATTTTGTTCGTCCCATCTTCTGGTTTCCTTTAGTGTATTTTCTCCTTTTTCCAGCAGTTCAATATGACGAGCTTCCTCATATTCCATTGCCTTAAGTGCAGATTTGAATGAATTTAGATTTTTCAGTTCTACAATTTTTGATTTTACTCCATCTTCTCGCACGACATTTATATTAACATCACATCGCAAAGAGCCTTGCTCCATTTTAACATCTGAAACCCCTGTAAACAAAAGAATTTCTTTTAAATTTTCCAAATAACGATATGCTTCTAACGGGGAATTCATATCAGGATAGGATACAATTTCAATAAGCGGTACTCCAGCGCGATTATAGTCAATCAAAGATTCTCCGGATGCATCATGAATAGATTTCCCGGTATCTTCTTCCATATGGATACGAATTAAGCGTATTTTTTTCGGTTGACCGTCTTTATCCTCAATTTCTACATACCCTTCATAACAGAGAGGTTTATCATATTGTGAAATCTGATATCCTTTTGTCAAATCCGGATAAAAATAATTCTTTCGATCCATCTTTGTATATTTTTCTATGGAGCAATTCGTTGCTAATCCTGCTATAACTGCGAAATGTAACACTTCTTCATTTAAAACAGGCAATGTCCCCGGCATTCCGGTACAAACAGGGCAACAATTCGTATTTACTTCGCTTCCAAATTGATTTTTACAGCTACAAAATGCCTTGCTCTTTGTCAAGAGTTCCGAGTGAATTTCTATGCCTATCAGTGTTTTGTAATCCATTGTTCTTCCCTCCCTATTCCAATTCCATTACCATACGATGAAAATTCGTATTATCTTCAAATGCTTTTGCAGCTTGTAAAATTTTGCTCTCTGCAAAATAATTTCCGATTAATTGCATACCGATAGGAAGTTTTCCTGATTTTCCACAAGGAATGGAAATGGCAGGAACCCCGGCAAGATTGACCGGAATAGTACAAAGGTCTTCCAAATACATAGATAACGGATCGGAAATTTTCTCTCCTCTTTTAAATGCAACATTCGGAGCAGTTGGACTGAGCAGTACGTCAAATTTCTCAAAGGCATTTACAAAATCTCGTTTGATAAGAGTTCTGACCTTCAAAGCTTTTGTATAGTAAGCATCGTAATACCCTGCACTAAGCGCAAAGGTTCCAAGTAATATTCTTCTCTTTACTTCGTCTCCAAATCCTTCACTTCTGGTATTAATATACAATTCTTCTAAGTCGGAATAATTTGTAGTACGGTATCCGTACTTAATTCCGTCAAATCGGGATAAGTTGGAAGATGCTTCACTTGGTGCGATAATATAATATGTTTCAATGGAATGCATGATATGTTTCAAATCTACAAATTCGCAAACTGCTCCAAGACCTTCATACACTTTGATTGCATCGTACATTGCTTTTTTTATATCTTCATGAATCGGACCTTCGACAAGTTCTCTAATAATGCCTATTTTCATGCCTTTAATATCTTCGCCTATTTTATTCAAATAAGTCTCCACTTCAACCGTAGAAGATGTGGAATCCATTTTATCTTGACCTGCAATCGCTTCCAAAACGATAGCTGAATCCGAAACAGTTTTACTCAATATTCCGACTTGGTCTAAAGATGAACCGAATGCAACTAATCCATAGCGGGATACTCTTCCGTAAGTCGGTTTCAAACCGACAATTCCACAATAAGATGCAGGTTGACGTACCGAACCGCCTGTATCGGAACCTAAGGAAAATAATACATCTCCCATTGCAACCGAAGCCGCAGAGCCTCCGGAGGAACCACCCGGAACATAGTCTGTGTCAAATGGATTTTTAGTTGGAAAGAATGCGGAATTTTCTGTGGAGCCTCCCATTGCAAATTCATCTAAGTTTACTTTTCCCATCATAAGAGGAATATGCTTTTTTAAACGTTTAATTACTGTTGCATCAAATATCGGAGTATAATTCTCCAACATTTTTGATGCACAAGTAGTCTTAATACCCTTGGTAGAAATATTATCCTTGACAGAATATGGAATTCCTGTAAGCAAGGTTCCTTCTTTCTTATTAATCTTTTCTTGCGCTTCTTTTGACTGCTCTTGTGCTACTTCATAAGATGTGTTGATAAATGCTTTAATGTCATAATCGGTATTTTCAATACAATCTTTGCTTGAACGAAACAGCTCTTCTACTTTAATTTCTCTATTTTCCAACATGGAATTTGCTTTTAAAATATCTACCTGTTTTAAATTCACGAGTTTTCTCCTTTTCTATGTTATTTGTACGATATGGAAGAACTACATCATATAATATGCTTACGTTTCCTCTGAATATTGATTACAACACCTTCGGAACAATAAAACAGCCTGCTTCCTTCGAGGGTGCATTTTGTAAAATTTCATCTCTTGGGAAAGACGGCTCAACAATGTCTTGACGCAAAGTATTTGTCATTTCCAATACATTATATGTGATTGGTGTATCTTCGGTATCACAACTTTCTAATGATGCTACATGTCCCAAAATCTTTTCCAATGATTTCAGCATATCTTCTTTTTTATCATCATCAATCTTAAGTTTGGATAAATTACTGATATAACTCAAAGTATCTTCATTTAATAACATGGTTTTTTTTATTGGTGTATATAACACCAATATACTCCTTTTAAATTTATTTAGGTATTTCTCCTAAAGGGTAATAAGCCCTTGAAGAAAGGTTTACCTATAACCTTATTATACACGTTCTATATTCAAAAAACTATTTTTTGTATGCTAAAACTTGTTCTTTTGTCGCTAATGTGAGAATTTTTTCAAACTGTCGCTCTGATATTACCGTAACATTTAGGCTCATGGCTTTGTTCAGCTTAGAACCGGCTTTTTCTCCGGCAAGAACAAAATCAGTTGCTCCACTTACCGTAGAAATAACATCTCCTCCCCGTTCTTCAATTAATTCTTTTGCTTTTGAACGTTTGAAATTTTGTAATGTTCCGGTTAAAACAAATTTCAAACCCTCAAGAGATAGGAGAATTTCTTTCTGATTTTTTTTTGTGGAGTAAAGATTAACCCCGGCATTTTTTAAGCGATCAATTAAAATTTTATTATCTTCAACTTGAAAATATTTTACAATACTTTCTGCAGTTTTAATGCCTATTTCTGGGATTTGAACCAAATCATCTATGGAGGTATTTTCCAATTCATAGATGGAAGAATATTTTTCGCTTAATAGTCGAGCTGCTTTTTCACCCACAAAGTCAATACCTAAGGCAAAAATCAATTTACTTAAATCTCTATTCTTGGAGGTTTCGATTGCAGTAAATAAATTATCCGTCGATTTTTTAGCAAATCCTTCTAATTCGAAAATATCTTCTTTCCTCAAGTAGTAAATATCCGCTACATCCGATATAAGTCCTTTATTGTATAAATTCCCAACCAAATTTGGACCCAGATTTTCGATATCCATTGCTCCTTTTGAAACAAAATGGATAATTCTGCGTTTTAATTGTGCCGGACAAGAAGAATTAGGACATTTAACCGCAACTTCCTCACCAAATCGCACTGTTTTGGTCCCGCATTCCGGACAGCGTTCCGGCATTACAAACGGTATTTCCGTTCCGTTTCTCTTGTCGGGCAAAATCATACACACTTCCGGAATGATTTCTCCTGCTTTTTGTATAATTGCTTTATCCCCGATACGGATATCTTTCATTTCAATATAATCTTGATTATGCAAAGTCGCCCGAGATACCACTGAACCGGATATCAAAATCGGTTCTAATTCCGCTATCGGAGTCAATACACCTGTGCGCCCAACTTGCACGGAGATGTCTTTTATGATTGTTTCTTTCTTTTCGGTAGGAAATTTGTAGGCAATCGCCCATTTAGGTGCTTTAGATGTGTTGCCTAACAAATTTCTGCTTTTTATGTCATCTACCTTTATAACAATTCCATCAATTTCAAATGGAAGCGTATTTCGATTTTCTGTCCAATACCTAACTTCCTCTATTACTTCATGTATGGAAGAAAGTTTCTTTCGTTTTGCTATTACCTGAAAACCTAATGATTCCAAATAATTCAACTGTTCATAGTGAGAGTTGGATAAAACCTGTTCACTTTGCTGAAGATTGAAGACGAAAATATCCAAGGCTCTTTTTTCGGTAATACCTGCATCCAATTGACGAAGAGAACCGGCAGCTGCATTGCGAGGATTGGCAAACAAGTTTTGCTCCATTTGAGCTTGTTGTTCATTTAATCGCCGAAATTGCTCTTTGGACATGAACACTTCTCCACGAACGATTAGATCAACCTTCTCATTGAGTTTTTTTGGAATGGAGCGGATTGTTTTTAGATTTTCCGTTATTGTTTCGCCGACATGTCCATCTCCTCTGGTTCCACCTGTTACAAATATTCCGTTTTTATATTCCAAAGCAACGGAGAGTCCGTCAATTTTAAATTCTACGCAATATTCCACCGAACCGACTACCGCTTTTATTTTCTTATCGAACTCTAAAAGTTCTTGTTCTGAAAATGCATTAGACAGCGACATCAACGGAACTGTATGAAAAAATTCCGTAAATTCAGACAATGCTTTCCCTCCGACTTTTTGAGTAGGAGAATCTTCCGTTTTCCACTGCGGATATTTTTTTTCCAAAAGAAGTAATTCGTTCATCATCAAATCATATTGCGTATCGCTGATTTCAGGAGAATCGTCCACATAATAACGTTCTCCGTAATAGTTCAGTTTCCTTTTTAGTTCCTCTATTCTAAGTTGTGTTTCCATAATGCTCCTTCACATAGCTATATTGAATATTGGGAATCTTTTTTTGCTTGTCGAAAAAGAATAAATTTGCTTCCGATACACTGTACAATTTCTGCATGCAAAACCTCTGCAATCTCTTGTGCGGTTTCCTTTGTATCCAAATAAGCATTTTCTTGTATTTTTATCTTAATCAATTCTCTTTTGGTTAAGACCTTGTCAATTGATTCAATCACTTCTTGTGTAATCTGTTCTTTTCCTATCATTGCAACCACTTCCAAATGATTGCTTAAAGAGCGTAATTTTGCACGCTGTTTCGTTGTTATCATAATTTTGTTAAAGTTTGCAAAAGCAAACCTTCCTCCTATTCTCAGTGATATATTTCATATATTTTCATTTATTCATAACGAATGTTCGTTGTTGAAGTCAGTAGATAAAGAACCTTTAAACATACATTTGTATTTTCTTTAACAAATAAAAATAACTTTTTATTTTTATTCAAAAAATTCAAATTCCAACTCGTATATTTTTACCAAATCGCCATCCTCTATTCCCATTTTTCGCAAACGTTCAAAAACTCCGTTTGTCTCCATAATACGTTGGAAGTAACGAATGGATTCCATATCGTCAAAGTTTACGGAATATAGTAATTTTTCAAGTTTTGTTCCTGAAATCACATATGCATCCGTTTCTTTTACAATCGAAATTTCATCTTCTTCCATTGTGATAGGTGCAAACTGTTCCGTCCACATTTCTTCTTCCGTAAACAAAGGTTCCACTTTTATTTCTGAAAGTCTTTCACTGACATAGTCCAAAATATCTTCCAATCCTTCTTTTGTTGCTCCTGAAAGAGGAAATACTCGATATCCTTCTTTTTCTACTTTCTGTTTAAATTCTTCATAGGATCGTTTTTCATAGAGTAGATCCATTTTATTTGCAATCACAATTTGTTCTCTATCTGCAAGTTTTTCATTATACAATTTCAACTCTTCATTAATTTTCAAAAAATCTTCGTAAGGATCTCTTCCTTCAATAGCAGAAATATCTACAAAATGCAGTAACAGTCTCGTGCGTTCAATGTGTCTTAAAAAATCATGTCCCAATCCCACTCCGGAATGTGCGCCTTCAATAATCCCGGGGATATCTGCTATAACAAAACTCGTTCCGTTTTTCAACTGCGCTACTCCCAAGTTTGGAGTTAGGGTTGTAAAATGGTAATTTGCAATTTTAGGATTTGCTTTTGTAACGATTGAAAGAAAAGTTGATTTTCCGACATTTGGAAATCCAAGCAAACCAACATCCGCTAAAAGTTTCAATTCTAAAATCACATTTCTTTCTTGTCCGTTTGTTCCGGCTTTTGCAAAATTAGGAGCTTGGCGTATGGATGATTTAAAATGAGTATTCCCTTTTCCTCCTCTTCCGCCTTTTGCTACAACTGCTGTTTCTCCATCTTCTTTTAGATCTGCTAAAACAAGTCCGGTATCTTCATCGCGTACCACTGTTCCTACCGGAACTTTTAAAACTAAATTTTCTCCACCCTTCCCGAACATATTAGCACCTTTTCCATCTTCTCCTGAAGGAGCTTGATAAGATTTTTTGTATTTAAAATCCATCAATGTTCTCAAATTTTCATCTGCTTGAAAGATGACATCTCCACCATTTCCACCATCTCCACCTGCCGGACCTCCTGCGGGAACATAAATTTCACGTCGAAATGCAACAGCACCGTTCCCGCCGTTTCCCGCCTTTATATAAATTT
>JBGZJG010000149.1:0-8087 GCA_041848665.1 Filifactor sp. | reverse complement strand
CAAAGCACTTCATCTGATGAATAAACAAGAAAAGCTAAATCAAGAGATGGTTACATCATATTTGTTGAACTTGAAAAAGCCAAAAGTGAAAGAATATCATCTTTCCGGAGCATCTATTGCAAGATATTTAAGATTAAATGAATTGTCTGATTCTTGGAAACAAGATGTTGATAACGAAAAAATAGGACTGACAATGGCAGTAGATTTATCCTATCTTTCCAAAGAGATACAGGAATATCTGTATCAGAAGTGTGGAGAATTGGAACTGAGCTTAAAACCAAGCGACGCCAAAGCACTCCATCTGATGAATAAACAAGAAGAGCTAAACCAAGAGATGGTTACCACTTACTTGCTAAACTTAACAAAGCCGAAGATGAAAGAATATCAGAATATCAAACTGTCTCAGAGTATCTATCAAAAATTCTTTCAAGATGAAAGCAACGAACAGATACCGGTGATTATCGAGAAAGCATTAGAACTATATTTTAATCAAAAAATGTAGTATAATACAATGGGATATTTAGTAAAAATTCTACAATGAAACACTAAAAAACAGAAGTTCTTTTAGGAAGGGGGGATTACATGGAAAATAGCAGGCTGGAATATAAATCCGATATTCCTAAAAAAGCGAATCAACTGAAAGCGGAAATAGTATCTTTTCTTAATTCTCAAGGTGGAACCATATTGCTTGGTGTGGATGATAATGGGAATAAAATAGAACATAGCGAGAAGAAATACAAGCAGTGGGAAGAACTCATCAGTAATTGGATATTCAGTGCTTTTTATCCAAGTGTTATTCATTTGATTGAAATTAAAATGGATGATGTATTTACCATATCCGTAAAAAAAGGAACAAACAAACCATACTATTACAAAGACGGAGAAGGCTTCAATGCAAAAGGGGTATATATCCGAGTAGGAAGTACAAAAAGACTTGCAAACTATGAGGAAATCCAAAGAATGATGATTGATAGTAAATCGGGAGAATATGAAAAATTAACATCTGAAAATCAAAACTTGACATTTGAGTATGTAAGGATGAAGTTAGGGGAGAAAGGAATAAAATTTGACCCCAAAGGTTCCTCTTTATTCAACACCGATGGAAAATACAACTATGCCGCCCTGCTGCTTAGCGACCAAAATCCAACTATCAGTAAATTTGCAGTGTTTCAGGGCACAGATGTATCCGTGTTTTTAGATAAAAAAGAGTTTACAGGTTCCATTATGAAACAGTTGGATGATATTTTATATTTCTCCAACCTCTCCAATAAAAAGAAAATCATCATAACAGGCAAACCACAAAGAGAAGAATATGATGATATTCCCCAAAGAGCATTGAGAGAAGCAATCAGCAATTGTTTTTGTCATAGAGACTATTCCTTGAGTGGAGATATAAAAGTAGAGTATTATGATGATCGAGTCATGATATTTTCCCCGGGCTCACTTCCGAATGGACTGACGGTAGAAGATATAAAAGACGGGATGACGGCAAAAAGAAATCAAATCCTTGTCAATGCTTTGGACAAAGCGGACTTTATAGAAAATTACGCATCAGGAGTTCGGCGAATCTTCAAAGACTACGAAGATTACGACAAAAAGCCGGAGTACAAAATATCGGATAATGGAGTGATACTCACTCTATATAACAGAAACTACAACAGTGAAAATGTCCCAAAGGATGTCCCAAAGGATGTCCCAAAGGATGTCCCTAAAAAATTACTTGCAAAAGAAAGACAAACACTCATTATGCAAGAGATGAAAAACAATCCGAAAGTTACCATTGTCGAGTTAAGTAATAAACTTGGGGTGTCTGATAAGACGATAAAAAGAGACATTGATAAATTAAAAAAAGAAAACAAGATTTCCAGACAAGGCAGTTTAACCGATGGAAGTTGGATGGTTCTGAAATAATACGCCAAAAATGAATCATATAACGATAAAGAAGAGAGAGCAAAGAAAGATCGCTGTCTCTTTTTTTAATGCTTACAACATAAGAGGAGGTAGAGAGGATGAATATAAAATTCAACTACTATTACGGAAAAGAAGCGGAGCAGTTTTCCTTTTTCCGTATTCCAAAACTGTTATTTATAGATCCCTTATTTGCAAAACTAAGCAGTGATGCCAAAGTAATGTATGGGATTTTACTTGACCGAATGAGTTTGTCCATGAAAAATAAATGGTTGGATGAAGCCAATAAAGTATATATCATTTTCACGATTGAAGAAGTCGAGGAAACAATGAATTTTGGAAGAAACAAAGCCATCAATATCATGAAAGAATTGGAAAGTTTCGGACTGATTGAGAAGAAGAGAAGAGGACTTGGAAAACCAAATATTATTTATGTAAAGAACTTTCTTGTAGAAACAGAAAACAGGGAGGAAGAAAAAAAGCAGGAAACAGAGGGAAATAGGAATCCTATACAGGAGCATTTAGATACTAAATTTCAAGAGGTTTCAAATATAAACTTACAGAAGTTTAAAAATCAAACTTCAAGAAGTTTGGAAAATAAATCTCAAGAAGTTTCAAAAACAAACTCTAATAAGACTAATATAAATAAGACTGAGTATAGTGATACGGATTTTAATCATACCTCCCCCATATCCCCCTCAAAAACAAATGGGATAAAAGAAAACCCGGAAGTGGAGGAAGATATAGAAACACTAAAACAAAATATCGAATATCGTTCTTTGATACAAGAGAAGCCGGAAGAAAAAGAAACAATCGACCTGATACTAAATCTGATGATAGAGGGAATCAAGAATAAGACAGACAGGAGAATCAATCAGAGTAGGATACCTTTTGAAAAGTTGAAAGAACAGTTACTGGTACTGAAAAAAGAGCATATCTGCTATGTTCTGCTTGTCTTGAGCGAAAACAAGAATAAAATTAGTAACCTAAGAGCCTATTTACTTTCTCTACTGTACAATGCACCGGTAAATATCTTAGGGATGAAGGTACATCAGGAGCCGGCTGCTGTCGATTACAGTAAAGATCAACAGATATGGCAGGCATTTCTTGATACAACATGAAAGATAGGTTGTATACGAACATAGAACATTGCACCAAAGAAAATATTTGAATGTCAAAGTGCAATGAAAACAACAGAAGTGGAGGAGAATATGGAAAGTACAAGAAACATCTTTACAAGAGTCTTTGAGAAAATGGAAAAAGGCACTTTTAATGAAGAAAATGGAGATTACATCAGCGAAAAAGATGGACTGATTTATTGTGGATTATGTCATACCCCGAAACAACAACTGAGTGAAGTTGGAGGGAGTTCAAGGAAAATACCCAAAAATTGTGCTTGCAGGCAGAAAGAAATCGACAAAGAAAGACAGCGATGGAAAGCACTTGAACACCAACGAATCGTCTCCGATTTAAGAGAAGAAGCCTTTGAAGATAAACTGCTACAAAATCAAACCTTTGAGAAAGAAGATGGAAGCTTGGAACATAGAAAGATCGGAGAAAACTATGTCAAGAAATTTGAGGAAATGGAAAGAGAAAATATCGGCTTACTCCTTACAGGACCCGTGGGAACCGGAAAAACCTATTTGGCAAGCAGCATAGCCAATGCCTTGATTGAACAAGAAATCTCCGTTAAAATGACCAATTTCTCCATCATCCTAAACGATATGATGAATTTGGAAATCAATAAGAACAAGTATATTACAAACTTAAATCGATACAGGCTGCTCATCATTGATGATTTTGGGATGGAGAGAGATACACCTTTTGCTACCGAGCATATCTTCAACATTATTGACAGCAGATACAGAGCCAATAAACCGCTCATCTTAACAAGCAATTTAAGTGCAGCACAGCTTACTGCTCCAAAAAACTTAAAAGAACAACGCATTTATTCAAGAATACTGGAGATGGCGATTCCTGTTTTATTTACCGGAGAGAATAGGAGACTGACGAAAATGAAAGAAAAAGCCAAAATGCTCAATATCATGCTGATGGAGGAGCAAACGGAAAGGATGGAAAGGTAGAACGATAGGAAAGGAGGTGCAATATGGTCAACGAAGAAACAACAAGGCAGGTCATTGCGATTGTCAAAAAAGGAAATATAAAGTCCGCCAAAACCATTTTAAAACTGATGCAAATGATAATTAGACAAGCAGCGAAAAAAGGAAAAACCGTAAAAGAATATATTCAAGAGAAAAAACCTGTAACAGTAAAGGATCTTGTCAAAAAAGGAAAAGTGGAAACCTTGGAACTTAACGATGTGGATTCCAAAAATCTCAAAAGAGAACTAAACCGTCACGGAGTAAAATTCAGCATCAAAAAAGATCTAACGACCGGGAATAACATCATCTTCTTTCAGGCAAAAGATGAAAAAGTGATGGAACAGGCATTCAAAAATGCAGTGGAAAAATTTGCAGGAAAGAATAAGGAAAGAGAGTCGGTTATGAAGAAGCTGCATCAATTTAAAGAAAAGGTAAAAAATACACCGGTAAAAGATAAGATAAAAGAAAAACATCAAGAACAAAGCTTATGTGGAAGCCCAACCTTTGTTTGGTTTATTGTAAATCAAATTAAAGGAGGCTTTTTTATGTTTAAAAACAATGCAGTCATGTATCTGAGACTATCCAAAGAAGATGGGGAAATGATGGAAAGTAACTCCATCGCCAATCAGAGAGAACTCATCCGAGCGTATTTGAAAAATACGGATCTTCAGTTAGTGGGAGAGTATGTCGATGACGGATATTCCGGAGCAAATTTTCAGCGTCCACAATTTCAAAAGATGATGGAGGATGCGTATGAGAAAAAATTTGACACCATTATCGTCAAAGACCTGTCTCGATTCGGACGAGATTATATTGAAGCCGGGAAGTACATCCAAAGAGTGTTTCCTCAGATTGGAATGCGATTTATCTCGGTTAACGATCATTATGACAGTAAGAGTGCAGACAGCAACGACACCCACCTTATTTTACCTATCAAGAACTTTATCAATGACAGCTACTCCAGAGATATTTCAAGCAAAGTAAAAAGCTCACAACGGGTAAAACGAATGAATGGAGAATATATCGGAGCCTTTGCACCCTATGGATATAAGAAAAGCGAAGAAGATAAGAATAAACTGGTGTTGGACGAAAATGTCAAAGAGATCATAAAAAGCATTTTTGATATGAAACTACAAGGTTATTCTTCCAAGGCAATCGGAGACGAACTCAATCGTTTAGGAATTGATTCACCAAAAATCTATAAGGAAAAACAAGGACTCAACTACAAAGGTGGATTTGAAACCATAAAAGGCGGAAGATGGACCGCAAAAACCGTCAATCGTATTTTAGAGAACAAGGTATATATCGGCATCTTGCAACAAGGGAAAAGTGCCACGATCAGTTATAAGAATAAAAAGCAGATCGGTATCCATCCATCCGATTGGATCAGCGTAAAAAATACGCATGAGCCGATTGTGAGCGAAGAAGTATTTCAAATTGCAAATGTGCTATTGAAAAGAGACTTGAATACAATAGACAAAAAGCAGGTAGAACTGTTTGCAGGAATGTTGTTTTGTAAAGATTGCGGCAGTCCTATGATTCGTAGAACAGTACAAACAAGCGGAAGAACCGAAGTGTTCTACATTTGTTCCAAGTACAACAAAGAGAAAAATTGTACCAGACACAGCATCAAGCGAAATGCCTTAGAAGAAGTGATAACCAAACTGATAAAACAATATATTTCCTTTAATGAAACCCTCTATCATAGAGTAAAAGACCTCCGCTTTGATATAGATATAAAAGATCGTCAAATCGTCCTCTTAAAGAGAGAAAAAGAAATGACGGAGCAGCTACTTTCCTCTTTATATGGGGATTTGGAAGAAGAAGTTATAACCAAAGAAGAATATCAACTCTTCCGAAAGAACTATCTGGAGCAACTATCTAAAATTGACGAAGCAATCCGACATCGAGTACAGAAACAAAAAAATATTGAGGATAGTATTCAAAAGAACAAAAAATGGATCATTGATATTAAAAAATATAAAGAGTTAAAACAGCTTGATCGGCTATCGGTTGTTATGCTGATAGACAAAATCCGAATTGGCGAGAATAAAGAAATTGAAGTGATCTTTAACCATGCACAAAAGTTAGAAATGATTGAAGTCCTTGCAAGAGAAAAAGAAAAAGAGAATCCGGCACCTCCTCCAACAGGATGCACAAAGGAAAGGAAGGTGTGTTAGATGAAACATCAAACAATTCTTATATCCTATTACCTTCTGATGAACACAAAAGAGATGAGGTGGTAATATGGCAAGGACAAAACAGCGATATGTAGAAAACTCCAAAGAAAAAGAAGCGAACCCTCTAAGTAGTGTGTATCGTGCAGGGATTTATGTACGGCTATCTCAAGAAAGAACGGAAGAGTATCGTAACAAAAGTAGCTCCATTTCCAACCAAGAAGAAATTTGTATGCAATGGGCAAAAGAAGAAGGGATTGCCGTTGAAAAGACATACTGCGATTATGAATATACAGGTACAAATTTCAAGAGACCGGCATTTGAAGAAATGATGCAGGACATTAAAAAAAGAACCATCAACTGTATCATAGTAAGAGATATGTCAAGATTCGGTAGAGAGTATTTGGAGATCGGAAATTATATTGAAAAAGTATTTCCCTTTTTGGGGGTACGCTTTATATCGGTCAATGATCGTTTCGATACCATAGACAACTGCGATAATAAAAAGAACTTTGAGATTATGATTAAAAATCTGATCAATGATATGTACTCCAAAGATATCTCCACCAAAGTAAAAACAACAAAGCGGACCTTGGCGAAAAACGGATTTTTTATAGGTAGGAATGCAGCGTATGGATATAAGGTAAAGAAAGTAGAGGGAGGAAGAGTTTTAGAAATTGATGAACATACCGCTCCTGTCGTGAAGCAAATTTTCAAGTGGACATTGGAAGGAGAAAATCAGATTGTTATTGCCAGACGGTTAAATGAAATGGGTTATACGACGGCTGCTACCTATAATAAGACAGGGAGAATGTACCAAGAGACGGGAGACTATCAGTGGAGAAAAGGCACGATTGATAACATACTTGTTTCAAAAGTCTATACCGGAGTCTTGGTTCAAGGGGTCAAAAGTCAAAATCTATCTCTGGGGAAAAAACAAGAAGTATTACCTAAGGAAGAGTGGATTATTGTAGAAGATGCCCATGAAGCCATCATATCCAAAGAAGATTTTGAAACAGTGCAACAACAAAGAGTGAGTCGGAAACAGAAAAAGGAGTTGGCAAAAGAAGAAAAATTTCTTTATTCAAAACAGAAAAGTATTACAGGAGTGGATCCTGAAAATCGATATAAAAATCTGTTATTTGAAAAAGCGACCGGATTTCAAATTCCAAGACATCCGGAAAGTAGCGGTAAAATTCATATCAAGGTCAGCTATGTCTTTGACAATAATCGAACCGATGGCCGGATTGTGGAATGCCCTAAAATTCGATTAAAGGAAGAAACACTCGATGATATTCTTTTGAAGCTTATTCGAGACGCTTTACAAAATATATCCGATGTAGAAGCGTTTAAAAAGAAGATCAAGCAGGAATGTGAAAAAAAGCTCGGCATATTGCAAAGAGAAAAGCAGAGTTTGCATGGGATATTGGAAAAAAAGCAGAAATCCATGCAAAAGATGTATGAACGATATGTAAGAGGAGAAGTAAGAAAATCTGAATACCTTGTGGATCAGAACACATTGAGAGCGGATATCGAAGAAATGGATAAGCAAATACTCCAAAAGGACAAAAAGGAGAAAGAACTGGAATACCAAAAACAGGAATGGATGGAGTGGATTGAGCTTTTATATGCGGCGTCGAAAGAAGTGAGATTATCCAGAGAGCTTTTGTTGAAACTGGTCGAAAGAATTGAGGTGGGAGAGAACAACCATTTAGATATCCGGTTTAAATTTGCTCCCATCATGAGGGATGGTTTAGGAGGTGATTGGTTTGGAGAATAAGATTGCTCTGTATATGAGAATATCTGTGGAAGAAGGAAGAACATCGGAAAGTGAGAGTATCTCCAATCAGAGATTACTGCTAAGGCATCAAATCGCTCTTGATCGGGAACTAAGCACTTT
>JBGZJG010000148.1:0-4586 GCA_041848665.1 Filifactor sp. | reverse complement strand
GCGGCAACCAAAGAACGTTCCGTATCGTTTAATTTATTCATAATGTTTTGTATTTGAATAAATATTTTGCTCAAATAATCTACAAATACATAAATTAACCCTATGCTGATACCGCTATTGCTTTCAATTGATTTTCTTCCGAAGAAAAATATAACAAAAGAAAATGTCAAGTTCCTTAAGAGTTCCGAAACATTGTAACTCATAACCGAATCCAAAAAAGTAATTTTTTTCAGTTGTTCACTCCAGCCACGACTTATTTCCCGATATTCCTGTTCCGATTTCTCTTCATGAACGAAAGTTCGTATAATTGAAATACCTTGTATGGATTCGTTGATTAAAGCATTAAGTTCACTTAATTTTTGGCGGTAATTATGATTGTATCGGGAGGAATATCTCGCATAAAAATAAATCAAAAAAATGACAATCGGAAATAAACACAATGCCATAAAACCAAAAATGGGATTTTGATAGAATAAAGCAGCATAAATTCCCAAAAGGTATAGAATTCCTATTGTAAATTCTCTTACAATTACCATATATAGATTTTTGACCGCTTCGGTATCATTGGTAATTTTGGATACTATTTTTCCAGCAGGATATTTATCAAAAAAGCGAATCGGTAATTTTTGAACATGTTTATACAAATCTTCTCGAATGTTTTTTACAATTTTATTTGATGTCACCTCCAAATAAAAGGTGCTTGCATATCGAAATAAGCTTGCCGTCAGACTTACTAAAAAATAAATTCCCAGATAGCAAAACAGGTTATTTGAATGAAATGGCAACCGGATATCTTTTAACTCCACATCTAAGATATGGCTTATGATATTTGGTGCAATCAAATCGAAAACAACTGCCAATAAAGTAAATCCCGCTCCTTGCATTAAAAGCTTTTTTTCTTTTCGTGCATAATTCAATAAAAAAATATTTCTTTGTTTTTTTTGCATACGTTTCGTAACCTTCTTTAGTTTTATCTGTTATTACAATATATCGTTCTGTGCATTTTGCACTTGAAAAACTTGAAAATACCAACCGCCTGATTTTATCAATTCTTCATGTGTCCCCTGCTCAATACAATGTCCGTTTTCCATCACAAGAATGTGATCCGCATTCATAATTGCGGAAATTCTATGGCTTACGATAATATTTGTTTTTCCTCGCCGATTTTCTTGGATATTTTGGATAATTTGCTGTTCTGTTTTTGCATCCACTGCAGAAAGGGAGTCGTCCAATATTAAAATCTCCGGCTCTTTGATAATTGCTCGTGCAATGGAAATTCTTTGCTTTTGTCCTCCCGATACGGAAATTCCTTTCTCGCCGATCAGTGTTTGTAACCCATCGGATAAAAGTGCCATATCTTTTTGTAAATCGGCACAAATAACCGCTTCGTTCACTTGTTCTCTTGTTGCATCAACATTTCCGAAACGTATATTTTCTTCTACGGTTTTTGAAAATAATATGTGTTCTTGCGGAACATATCCCGTTTTGCTTAGAAAATCTTTTCGAGCATAATTTTCTTTAGGATACTCATTAATATAAATTCCATTTCCCGAATTGGGATATTCTCCCAATAAACATTTAATTATGGTACTTTTGCCGCTTCCTGTCTTTCCTACAATTCCAAGTGTCTCTCCTCTGTTTAACTGAAAGGTTAAATTGGAAATATTCGGTTTTTCGGACAGCGGATATTGAAAAGAATACTCCACAAACTTAATTTTATCAATTGACTTAAGCTCGCAAACTTCTGCTTTATCCTCCATATCCGGCTGATATTGCAAGGTTTCATCAAGTCTTTTCATAGAGGCATTTCCTCTCTCAATTACATTGATAAATTCCCCTATGGCAATCATAGGCCAAATCAACATATTTAAATAGATGTTGAACGATACCAAATCCCCAAGAGAAATTTCTCCGCTTTGAATGAGTATTGCTCCATAGAATAATGCAATCATATAAGAAAGTGCGGTAACGGTTTTTGTCAAGGGATAAAATAATGAATTTACTTTTGCAACTTCAATGTTTTTGTCACAAACTTCTTTCGATTTTTTTGAAAAGTTTTTTTCGGAAAGTTCTTCCAACACATAGGAACGAACCATACGCACTCCGCTTACATTCTCCAAAACAAAATAGTTTAATTCCCCAAAGCTTTTTTGTGCCTCTTCGTATGCGGCATCAATTTTTTTGCCTGCTACTTTAGCGGCATAGATTAATAGCGGCAAAGGAATTATTGTTGCCAATGTGAGTTTAAAAGACACGGTGCCTATCATAATGCCTAAGATAGTCCCCATATACAAGGTCGAATCCAAAAGTGTCAGCAAGCCATACCCTACCGCCATTCCTACACTGCCAATATCATTGGTAACTTTTGCCATTAAATCTCCCGTTTTATTTTTTTCATAAAAGACGGATGACAATTTTAGAATATGGTGAAATAACCGTTCTCGTAAAGTTCCTTCCAAACATATTTGTCTTTCAAACAAATGATAACTCCAAAGATAATTTGCAATGTATTCTACTGTCGTAATACATAAAATGGCAAAAAGTATTTTTGACAATGCTTTCTCGCTCATACGGTTCATTTCTATCAAATCTATTGCACTGCCTATGAATTTTGGAATAAGAACACTAAGCGCATTCGCAATAATTAAGCTAACAAAAATCAGTAAAAACCGTTTTTTATTTTCTTTAAAAAACCAAGTTATTTTTTCAAATACATAAAACATATAAGCTCCCTTTGTGACAAAAGATGAAAAAAGCGTTATTTTTCGTCCAATTCTTCTGTTAAGCGTTCAATTTCATCAATTGCTTCTCCAATAAATGCAATTGTATCTCTAAGCGGTTTATCCGTTGTGATATCAATTCCTACCATGGCCGCAAGTTCAATCGGTGTTTTGGTTCCTCCCGCTTTTAATACCTCAATCCATTCTTTGGCAGCGATTTCTCCTTCATGGGTCAAACGGTTACACATTTGCGTCCCTATCGTAAGTCCTGCACTATACGTATAGGAGTACAACCCCATATAATAATGAGGTTGTCTCATCCACGTCAACTCCGCTCCTTGATTGATTTCCACATCATTTCCCCAAAATTGGTGTAATACCGTTCGTTTTATGGTATTCAAATCTTCTGCTTGAACAGAGTTCCCCTCATCAATCATACGGTAAACCTCTCTTTGATAGGCCGCCTCTAAAAGATGCGTCACGAAATTATGAAAATAGGTGTTTGCAATCATATTTGATAGTACCCAACGTTTCATCTTCTTATCTTCCGAATATTGTTTCAAAAGATATTTTGTAAGCAGTAATTCATTCATAGTTGAGGGTGCCTCGATAAAATATAGAGAGGGTTCTTGATTTAAATACCGATTATTTTGCTGCGCCAAAATAAAATGTCCAGCATGGCCAAGTTCATGCACCAAAGTAAATACTTCGCTGAGCAGCTCTGTCCAACTTAATAAAATATAGGCTTTTCTCTGATAAGGAGATGCACAAAATCCACCGGTAGATTTTCCTTCATTTTGTGCAAAATCCACCCACCGTTCTTCATAAGATTTCATTACCATATCCAAATAGTCTTGTCCTAAGATTGACAAAGAACCCTTGACATATTCCCTTGAGCCTTCAATATCAATTTTAGGTGCAATTTCTCTCTCTAAAGGAATTTTTAAATCTGCAAATGTGATTTTATCCAACTGATATATTTTCTTTAATAAAGCGGCATATTTTTGCATATGAGGAGAGAGCTCGTTCATAATCAAATCAATTTGTCGATGATACATTTCCTTTGTTACCTTTTGATTAAACAAAAGATAATCAAATATTGATTCAAAACCTCTCATATCAGACAATATTTTTTCTTTTTGGATATGACTTTGATAAAAATGTGCCGTTGTATTTTCATATTTCTTCAAAGTCTTTGAAAAACTGTCAAATGCTTTTCTTCTTATTTCAGTGTTCGGCTCAAATTGATATACATTTTCATAAAGAACATAGCTGTTCGGATATTCTTTTGCATTTACTTTAAAAGAGTCAAAATGCATATCTGCCATTTTTGTAATTTCATAACCTTTATAATTACTTTCCAATGTCGGCGCCATCGTCTCCAATACCTCTTCTACCTGCGGCGTTAAAACATACTCCTTCTTTCGCCCGATATCCTCAATATACACACTGTATTCAGGTATCATTTGCAAAAGTTTATTCAACTCGACAGTTGATAAATGCAAAATAGACTCTTCCAAAAATTTAACTCTTGCGGCAATCTCCGAAGAAATATTGGAAAAGCGAATTTCTCGTTTTTGATTGATTGAACTTGTTACATCAACGGATAGACTAAGTTCCGCATAATGAGAAACCAAGTCCTGTTTTTCAAGTAAAGCATTATAATCCGTAATTGCCTTTGCCGCAATCTCTGCATTATTTATTTTTCCTTTATAATTGTTTTCGATGGCTATCGATTTTGCAATACAATCCTCCAAAGCTTTTTCATACTCTTCTTCAGTTTTAAAAAGGCGTGTTAAATCCCATTTTAAACTTTCTTCCACTTCATTTCTTCTTTTCATCGTTCTATTTCCTCCTACGTGCAAT
>JBGZJG010000147.1:0-3051 GCA_041848665.1 Filifactor sp. | reverse complement strand
TTTTTTGATAAACAGGCGATGCCAGCTCGCCGCCTCCTCGGCTCCGATCGAAGCGGCCAGTCTGGTCTTGGTCTGCCCCGGAATCGGAACTCTTGTAAATAAAATCATTGCCGTCTTGTTCATAGCTCCCCTTCAGATGTCTTATTCCACGTCTTCAATTTCATGGATTGTTATATCCGTCGATTCTATTGATTCGGTCAATTGTCTTAATATCCTCTCTTCAATAATCCGGTTTTTAATCATTTTTTGAATTACGCAACCCCATATTACAATGACTTTTATCCCTTTTTGTTCAAGCATCATGTATGTTTGTCTATCGCGCTCAACATTTCTTTGCAACTTCTCTTTCCAAAAAACATGATTTGATTTCGGAATCGTTGCCAACTTACAACCGGCATGCATATGCCAAAAACAGCCATTCACAAAAATGGCTGTCTTATACGAGTTACAGTAGATATCCGGTCTTCCGGGAAGCTCTTTATAATTCAAGCGATACCTGAAGCCCTTCTTCCAAAGCAATTTTCTGAGATAAATTTCCGGAGCGGTATTCTTATTTTTTACCCTTGACATATTTTCTTGTCGGGTCATTCTTTTTCTTTCCATAATCCATTATACGAATCTCACTTGCAGATTTAATTTTATAAAGTTCTCTCCATTCTCTCGATAAAGCTCTCCAAAACCATGTCTGCTTGTGGATGCCGTTTCATACTTGGTGTTCTGTAACAAATAGTCTTCAAAATAATTTCTGTTGTAAATATGATATGCCAAAACATTCCCCGCATTGGTCACAATAATGTAACCTCCCGTAGCTTCATCTTTCCCATCCCAATTCGTTGCCGGTCTCATACCAAGAGCTACGGAAGCAAGAAACTTTTTGAATTTGTATGAGTACGCATGCACATTACCATATCTCATCGGATTTTTCTTTTCCAACTCCCGAATCATATCGCGACAATATGTTATCCCATCGCGATAGAAATATAATAGAGTTTCGGCAATTATCCTATCCATCATACTGTCAATGAGAACCAAGTTGTTTTTGAAAGTCATATTATCCATATCATGATATTCGAGCCTCAACCTTTGCTCCATTAATTTATTTATTCTTCCACGCACATCCGTATACTCTTTTTCATTTGAAATTCGATAGATATTATTTACTTCCATCACTTCGTCCGCGATATTGTTCTCATTCAGAATTTTGTATGTAAAATTGGTTGTTTTCCCTGCATTAAGCAATGTGGGCGGCGAACCCAATTCCGACTTTATACTGAAACCGACCGTAGGCTTAAATCCTGTATGGATATCCTTGATCTCCATAGTAATATCACTTTTGTCGGATGCAGGTGCAGAGAGTTTGAAGCAATGAATTTTTTTCATGAAGGATTCTGTTTCTTTAGCAGAAAATGCGCCTCTGGATTTTTCATGTTTTATTTCTTTAAGAAGTACCTCCGCTTGTTTGTCAAATTCCTCTACGGGGATTTCCTTTATAATCTTCCCATCCATATAAATTTTCACCTGCGAGCCGGTTTGGTACTCCTTTATTTCCCCCTTAATTTCTTCTCTTATGATTTTTAGTATTGGAAAATAAATATCTTCTACCCTTTCCAATCTTTCATCGGCTGCGTATATTCTCCCCTCAGCAAGCAACTTCAGCAATACATAAATTTCTGACCATTCCCCCTTGTTTCCGGTCAAGTACTTCGTTTTATCCTGATTATTGATTTTCACTGATTCTCTCTTTCTCCTACGACTATAATGCCCATGCCAATTGTTCTATCGGCGAAGCTACCTCATAAACTTCCGATGTATCCATGATCTTCTTTATTTCCTTCGCAATTTCTTCTACAACACTTACCGTTACCGAATTACCGAATTGCTTATATAAATGTGTGTCCGCGACCACAAACTTATACGTATCAGGAAATCCTTGAAGGCGCGCCCATTCTCTGGGAGTCATTCGCCGGATATATTCTTTGTTTATCTCCCCTTTGATATGTGTTACAGGCGTAAAATCACTCAATCTGTCATCAACAATCAAATTCCGTTCTCTTCCCATTCCCCCACATACAATCGCTCCGGCAATGTCATCCAAATCCCGCACCTCGTATCCAAAACCATTTCCTCTTTCAGAGTGCCTATTTCTGTGATTAATAAGCGATCGTAAATATACATCTGAAAGATAGTACTTCGGAGAAACCTCGGATTCTTCAACTATATCCCGTATACTAACCCTCAAAGAAATTTTTTTCGGAAAATCAAATTTCTCCGGTGCAATATCCATCCTGAACGCCACGATATAGATTCTTTCTCTATTTTGAGGAACCCCAAAATCCTTACTATTTAAAATCCGATAGAAAACTCTATATCCTAAGTCCTCAAGGATGGTAGTGATGGTTTCAAAAGTTCTTCCTTTATCATGCTTATATAAATTCTTAACATTCTCGCAAAAAATCACCTTTGGCTTATGGTGACGAGCTATTCTGGCTACATCAAAAAACAGCGTGCCCCTAGCATCCTCAAATCCCATTCTCTTCCCTGCTAACGAAAACGCTTGACATGGAAACCCTGCAAGCAAAATATCGTGTGCGGGAATATCACATTCACTGATTTTTGTTATATCTCCTTCTATCTGAAAGTCATCCGAAAAATTGGCCCTGTAAGTTTCCTGGGCTTTCGAATCCCATTCACTGACAAAAACCGTTCGCACTTTTTCCTTGAATGCATTATCAAATCCTATTCTGATTCCTCCGATTCCAGCAAACAGATCTATTGCCTTATACATAAAAACCTCCACATAGCCGGAAAATATTACTCTCTCCGCCAAATTTTTCCCGATGTTATATGTTTCAGTATATCATATTCCATTTTATGAAACAATAATACGCTTTGAATAATTCAATATATAATTGTAGGATTACAATACATATGTTACACCGAAAAAAATAAAATGCGGAAAACCCACTTTTGTGTTATCTTTTAGCTACTAAACAAAAAATGTAACCGAAAGGAGTTCTCCGCATGAACAGTATAACACAAGATATGAGGTTT
>JBGZJG010000146.1:0-5602 GCA_041848665.1 Filifactor sp. | reverse complement strand
TTCTCAACTGATAGTGTTAATTTTTTTATACAAGTAGATTTGGTTTTATACAAGATTAAATTTTCTTTATAGACAAAATATATACTTAAATCTCACAATTTTTCATCAGCAAAAAATCCACACATAACAGTCTGTATCTTATTTGAGTGATATATCACTCTTTTTGAGAAGGTAATCCTGTTACACGAATGGTTGAAGTTGATTTGTTTGTTTGGAAGGATACTGTTAATAACTACAAATAAAAGTTGTTCTTGTTCATCATTAACGAATGTTTTGTGTGTATCAACGAATTGTCTTTTCTCTAAGGTTTTTCAAATTGCAAAACCTATTTTCGTGAAAAATTTCAAATATTACTTTTGCATTTATAGTTTTATTTTCACAAGACAACATTTCGTTGAAAAATATTTTTATTTTTTATCATTTTAAGGAGGTAATTTTTATGAAAAATTTATTCGGAAAAGAAAAAATGGCTTACTTCGTTGGAGGAATTGCACTAAGTGTCCTCGGCTCCGCTCTGACCAAAAACGGAACCATGCGAAAAATTGCGGTAAACGGTCTTGCCAAGGGTATGAAGCTTCAACAAAATGCAGTAAGTTGTTACGAGGGAATGAAGGAAGAAGCTTCTGATTTGTATGCCGAAGCACAGCAACAATCAAAGGAAAATGCTATGGAAGAAATTTTTGAATAATCAAAGTAAATGGGGTCATTTTATGAAATATAACATTGCGCATCATATTCCGGGACGAATGCGAATTCACACTGCAAGACATTGTTTTTCCAAGGGAGAGGCCTACGGCATGGAGCAGCTGCTTAGTCATCAAAACTATGTTTTCTTCGTCCGTGTAAATTGTGATACGGGAAGTATCTTGATTAAATATGAAGAGGAAAAACGTGAAGACCTTTTGAACTTTTTATCTTCTGTTCAAAAAGAAGATGTCCGGGAGATTCCGAAAGAATCTTTTTCGCCGCAAAGGGAATTGAAACAAGAATTTGAGCGTAAATTGTTTCAATTATTATTCAAACGTTTTGTTCTAAGAACTCTACTGCCAAATCCTGTTGGAACTGTCATGGCCATAAAAAATTATCTTCCTATCTTCACAAAGGGTATTCACGCTTTGCGGAACAAAAAAATAAATGTCGATGTGCTTGACGCTGTCTCAATCGGTATTTCTCTTTGCCAAGGTTCTTATTCCACAGCCGGCTCGGTTATGATGCTTCTCTCCGTTTCCGAAATTTTAGAATCCTATACAAAAGACAGGGTTCGCCTGGATTTGTCCGACAGTCTTGCCATTCATGTAGATAAAGTTTGGAAAATTGACGGCAATGAAACTGTTTCCGTTTCTTTGCATAATGTCAAAATCTACGACCATCTTCTTATCCAAACCGGTATGATGATTCCCGTAGATGGTACGGTCGTATCCGGCGCCGCCACTGTCGACGAATCTTCTATGACCGGCGAATCCATTCCGTCAGAAAAAACACAAGGCTGCACCGTATATGCCGGAACCGTTATCTCGGACGGAAATTTGGTTGTGCGTGTTAACGCTCTAACCAAGGACAGTCGTATCAACAAAATTGTAGAATTAATTGATACCGGCGAAGAACGAAAAGCCGCTATCCAATCAAAAGCGGAGCACATTGCCGATTCCATTGCTCCGTACAGTTTCTTGGCATTTGGCTTAACTTATCTTTTGACACGCAACTTAACAAAATCCCTTTCCATTTTAATGGTGGATTACTCCTGTGCAATTAAACTTGCTACGCCTATTTCTGTCATTACCGCCATTCAAGAGGCATCCAACAATGATATTATGGTAAAAGGAGGAAAATATCTGGAAACCTTGGCAAATTGCGAAGTCATGGTATTTGATAAAACAGGAACACTCACCTCATCTTCCCCTACGGTAACCGACATTGTAGCATTTGAGCCTTATTCCAAAGATGAAGTACTTCGTATCTCCGCCTGCATTGAAGAACACTTCCCGCACAGCGTTGCAAAAGCAATCGTACAAAAGTCATTTGAAGAAGGATTGTGTCACGAGGAAGAACATGCACAAGTGGAATACGTCGTTGCACACGGAATTACAACTATGTTGCACGGCAAAAAAGCAATCATCGGTTCCGCCCATTTCGTATTCGATGACGAAAAAACAATTTTGACGGAAGAAAATAAAAACGTGATTGAACAATATTCCAATCGTTCTTCTCTGATATATCTTGGCATTGATAATAAACTGGCAGGGTTCATTTGTATTGACGATCCTCCAAGACCCGAGGCAAAAGAAGTAATTGCCGCATTAAAACAAGCTGGTGTACAGTCTGTTCATATGATTACCGGAGACGGAAAAAATGCTGCAAGCTACATCGCAAAGGAACTTGGAATTGAAAACTTCCAATATCAAGTATTACCGGAACATAAAGTTGATTTGATTGAAAAAATTCGCGAGACCGTTCCCACCGTAACAATGGTTGGCGACGGAATTAACGATTCTCCCGCACTTTCTATGGCAGATGTATCCATTGCTATGAAAGATGCCTCCGACATCGCAAGAGAAGTTGCCGATATTGTCATCTTATCAAATGACTTAAACGATATTGTATTCATTCGTCGTTTGGGAAATCAAATGATTCGCCGAATTCACAAAAACTTTTCAACCGTCATTGCGGCAAACAGCATATTCCTTCTTTCAGGACTCTTCGGATTTGCATCTCCGCAAGCCATAGCTCTCCTTCATAATGCAAGCACCATGCTGATCGCCCTTTCATCCATGAAAAAATATAACGAAACACAATAAATTTTTCTTTCGTATCATGGAACTTACAACAAAAATATCACTCAAATATTGTATTGCTCTCGTATGAAAGGAACACTCTCATAAAGCAATTATCAATATTTCCCCTTCCGCTCAAATATTTCAGCCATTGAAAAAACAACAAAAGGAGAGTATAATTTATTCAACATTGCCATGTAACTTACTGCAAAAAAGCAGCCACTTTTTTTGTATTCGAGAAAAAACGAAAGCATTGAGCAAAACTTATATGGATATACTATCCTTTTCCTCGCTTATCCAAATATTAAGGAGGCTTACCAATGGAAGGACAACAAAGAAGAAAAGAAATCTTAAATCGATTGCAAAACTCGAATATCCCGATTAACGGAACAGAACTTGCCAACCATTTTAATATTTCCAGACAAATAATTGTACAGGATATTGCGATTTTACGTGCGGAAGAACATCCGATTTTATCCACAAACCGAGGATACCTGTTACGTCGCCGAGAATATACTTTTCACCGAACCTTTTGTGTCAAACATACTTCAGAACAAATCTATGATGAACTTACGACAATTATTGACAACGGCGGAAAAGTTTTAAACACCACAGTTGAACACGATATCTATGGTCAAATCACAGTTGAGATGTTCCTTCGTAATCGACGAGATATTAATGATTTCGTAAAACAATTCGAGCAAACAAAGGCACTGCCCCTTACCTCTTTAACAGGCGGCATCCATTTTCATACGGTTACTGCGGAATCGGAAGAAGACTTGGATGAAATAGAAATGTGCCTAAAAGAAAAAGGCTATTACATTTCTTTATAGGTATCCTTCCGGTATATTTTATATGAAACGCTATTTTAAAATACAGGTTTGTATTAAATGTTTTTTCATTTTGAGTTTCTTGGCTCCTTCTTCGAGCAACCTCTTGGCTCCTTCGTCAGAGGGAACTGTCAACATAGTTGACTGAGGAAGAGAGATCTTTCTTTGTCTTTTCTTTATTCTCATACGAAAGATATCGGAAAAAGGATACCTCGTAGAGAGCGGATTGTATTCTATCTTTCATCCGTGATGCGTATAAATACAAGTGTTTCTCTCTTGTTCATATGTGTAACATATTTGGAACCACACGTCTAACGTGTGATTTTCCATATATACAAAAAAATACGATGGAGCTTAAATTCATAGCCCATCGTATTTTTTTACGGCATTATCTACACATTAATCATCCCATTCTAACAAGCACAATACGGTTTCAATCAAAAAAGTGTATCTTTACCGGTTCTTTTTCATATCTTCAACTGTTTCTTATTGCCAATAATCCAATTTTGTTTTTATTCCAATATCTGATGCACGGAATACAGGATTTTTTCCTTCTTTCTTTTGTTTTTCATAATCCTTCAGTGCGGCAATCGCCGTTTTTCCTAAAATAAGAATTGCAGGAAGGTTAATCAATGCCATAATTCCCATGAGCATATCGGCAATATCCCAAGCCAAAGCTTGTTTTTGTGCCGCTCCCAAGAAAATAACCAACACAGCAAAAATTCTATATCCCATCATAAAGTTTTTGCTTGGAACTTTTCCGTTGACATAAGCAAGGTTGTTATCTACATAGAACAGGTTTCCGATTAATGTAGTAAACGCAAATAAAATCAATGAACTGGTAATAAAATGGTTCCCAAATCCACCCATAAAAGTTGATAATGCGGATTGTACATAAGGTGCTCCACTAATTTCAGCATTCGGTTCCACTCCGGAGCTTAAACACATAAAAGCGGTCGCACTGCAAATCAAAATGGTATCAATAAATACAGACAACATTTGAACCAAACCTTGTTTTACCGGGTGGCTTACATCAGCAGCCGCAGCCGCATTCGGTGCAGAACCGATACCTGCTTCATTGGAATAAAGTCCTCTTTTAATTCCATACATCATACTTGAACCTGCAACCGCTCCGAAAATAGCTTTAAAATTGAAAGCATCTTCAAAAATTCTTGCAAATACAGTCGGCATATATCCAATGTTTATCACAATCATGATAATGGAAACAATAATATAAATAACTCCCATAAACGGAACCAATGCGGAAGTAAATTTAATAATTCTCTTTCCTCCACCCATGATACAATATCCGGTTACCAAAGCCAAAACAGCACCGATAATCCATGGTGTTACATTTTCGTTATAGAAAGGATATACTTGGAAACTTGTTTGCAAATTGAATGCCGCAAGCATATTAAATCCAATTGCATAAGTAAGAATTAAACTGATTGCAAAAACAATTCCCAACCCCCTGCTCTTAAGCGCCGTTTCAATATAATAAGACGGTCCGCCATAACTATCTCCGTTTTCATCACGCCGTTTGTAAATTTGTGCCAACGTGGATTCAATAAAAGCCGATGCTCCTCCGATCATCGCAACAACCCACATCCAAAAAACAGCACCGTAACCACCCATGCAAATCGCACTGGATACCCCTACAATATTTCCGGTTCCTACTCTTGACGCAGTTGAAACCATCAATGCCTGAAAAGAAGATACCGAGCCTTCTTTATCCGGTTTTTCCAAAACAACCTTAATAGACTCTTTAAACAACCTTCCTTGCATAAAACCGGTCCTGATTGTAAAATACAAACCAATCCCCAACAATAGAATAATCAAAATCGGATAATATAACCATCCGTTAATGAACCCAATTGTTGCACTAAATTTTTCCAACATAGTCTTCCTCCTTAATCCATACACTAAAAACAAAAGATTTTACCCTTTTCTGTTAAGTAATTTACAGATATGTAATTACCCCACATAATTTTAAATACCTTA
>JBGZJG010000145.1:0-9532 GCA_041848665.1 Filifactor sp. | reverse complement strand
TTAATCAATTCTTTTATATTCGTCGCTGTCCCCTAAAAAATTTTTATCCAAATATTTTTTAGATATAAATTTCATCGTAATATCCATTATAAAACTCACTCTGAGCATTTACGGTATTTTTATAATTTCCATGATGGCTATGGATTTATTGACTAATAATCTTTTTCATGTTATGCTAAAAATGTACCATTGGAAGTGTTTTAATTATAATGTTAGATTAAGGAGGAGCGATATGAAAGTAGTTCAAGTAGGAACAGGGAAAATGTCAGTGTTCACTATGCGATACGTACAGGAACGCGGTGGTGAAATTGTCGGTGCTTATGTAAGACGAAGTGCTGTAGGAAAAGATATTTCCGAATTAATCGGTGGTGAAAAAACCGGTATTATCATTGAAAAACGAGAAGATATGGATGCCTCTTTACAAAGATTAAAACCGGATATTGCTATTGTAACTACACGAAGTTTAATCAAAGAACTCTATGAAGATTTGGAAGTTCTGGCAAGAAACCATGTAAATGTAGTGACTATTTGTGAAGAAGCATTTTATCCTTGGGACTCTAATCCTATTTATGCTAAAAAGATTGATGAGTTGGCAAAAAAATACGGAGTCACTATCACCGGTTCCGGATATCAGGATGTTTCATGGGGCAGTATGGTAACTGCATTATGCGCCACTTCTGCAAGTATTAAAAAAATTCACGGAATCAGCAGTTATAATATTGAAGATTATGGCTTAGAAACTGCTAGCATGCACGGTTCCGGATTAACAATGAAGGAATTCGAAAAAGAAATTTTGGAAGTGAATAATGTCAGCGAAGAGAAAATGAAAGAATTGATTAATGAAGCAAACTTCCTTCCAGGATATATGTTCCCTGTAAACGGTTGGATCGCTTCCGCTTTAAAGCTTCATCCGACAAAAATCACACAAAGTGCGGAAGCTACTACACATTCCACTGACCTTTATTCCGATACCCTCAAGAAAACAATTCCTGCCGGAGATGCAACAGGACTAAAGACCACAGTTACAACTGAAACAGAAGAAGGCATTGTTATTATTACAGAATGCATCGGAAAAGTATTTGCTCCCGACGAAATTGATGTAAATGAATGGATTATTGAGGGAGAACCGAATATGCGATTTGTTATGGAAAAACCTGCAACAGCAGAAATGACTTGTGCTTGTGCGGTAAATCGTCTGCCCGATATTATTGCTGCAGAACCGGGATTTGTCACAACGGATAAAATGCCGAATTTAAAATTTGTACGAAAATTTAAGTAAATAAAAAATCACACAAAAAAGACAGTACCTATCAAAATAATGCTACTGTCTTTTTTGTGTGATTTTTTATCTCTTCAAATGACATTTCTTCTCTTTTCAGGAACAATCTTTCCCTCAAGCACTCAAAGATCAGCGTTCCCAATCTGCTCCAATATACCATTTTTCATCCGAAGTATTTTGGTACTGATTTCTTGGACAAATTTTTTATCATGGCTCACAAGGATAATTCCCATATTTTTTTGCGAAAGTTCCATCATCATAGTTGCCACTTGGCTTTTGCTATCTTCATCCAGTGCAGCCGTCGGCTCGTCAAAACACAAAATATCAGGATTTAACATACAAGCTCGTGCAATGGCAACTCTTTGTTTTTGCCCACCCGATAACTGAAACGGATATTGCTCGGCTTTGTCTGCGATTCCAAGCAGACTCAAAAGCTCTTCCATCTTTTTGACAGCCTTGTCTTTTTTCATCCATTGGTTGGTTAAAGGAGAAAGAAGCAAATTCTCACGAACAGACAGATGTGGAAAAAGCTGATAATCTTGAAAGACCATACCTACTTTTCCGATTTGTTTTTCTTTATCGGATGATTTCGATTTTAAAAAAATTCTATTTGAAGATTTCCGAAGCTGTTTTTCTTTCCTAAAGCTCTCTGTTTGCAATTCTTCATCAAACCCATTCCTTTTTTCGTTTTTCAAATTTATACTTTTACAAAATTTCATTGTTTTTTGTTCCGCATCTGTATTTTGAATATACAATGGTCTTTTGATTTGATTTTCAGATTGTTCTATGGCTTGTGTCGTTGTCTCTATCGCTTCCATTTTCCCCACCTCAAAAACATCTGTATCTGCCTGCTCAAACGTATCTTTTTCCCAAGTAATGTTTCCTGCATCTAATTTTTCCAATCCGCATAGGCAGCGCAAAATCGTAGTCTTCCCTTCTCCCGACGGACCGAAGATACAAACACGTTCCCCATATCCGACTTCAAAAGATATGTTTTGGAACACGCTATTGTTTCCATATGATTTTGAAATATCATTTGCAATGAGTTTCATAATAAATGTTCTCCTTTCAATGGGCTTTGATTTATTGATAATAGGAAAGTTTTTGCTCAATTGTTTGAAAAATTCCGGACAAGCCTGCAATCAAAATCAAATACAAGCCTGCTGCAAAAACATATGGAAAAAAGCTGGCATATGTGTTTGAAACGGATTTTGCTACTTTCAAAATATCCGTCATTCCCAAAATATACACCAAAGAAGTATCTTTCATTAAAGTTATGACTTCGTTTGCAACAGACGGCAAAATAATTTTTGTGACTTGCGGCAAAATAATTTTGAAAAAAGTTGATATTTTTCTTATACCAAGTACCTTTGCCGCTTCATACTGTCCTTTTGGTACAGATTGTATCCCTCCTCGAAAAATTTCGGCAAAATAGGCTGTATAATTCAAAGTAAAGGCTAACAAGACTGCCGGAAATCGTTCTAAAGTTACTCCAATTACAGGAAGAAACGGCAATCCAAAGAAAATGAACATGGTTTGCACCAAAAGAGGCGTGGCACGCATCACATAGATATAGCGACTCACTATAAAACGTGCTGCTTTGTTACCCGAAATGCGAATCTGTGCAACAAGCATTGCCAACGGAACGGAAAACAACAGCGTGCAAGCAAATACTTGCAAGGTTACCACAACTCCTCCTATACTCAGTGTCATCAATGCGTTTATCATTTTCTCTCCTCCTAAAATGTGTCTTTTAATATTTCTCTCTTAATCCTTATCGTAAAGATTGCCGTTTCAACCGTTTCTTCCTTTATCCCAAAAATATATACGTTTCCGCTTTCTACTGTGCAAGCCACTTAGCTTTTATCTTATCATAGGTGCCGTCTGCTTTTATTTCTTCCAAGCCTTGATTAATCAATTCACAAAGCTCTGTATCTTCTTTTCGTAAACCGACTGCCATAAATTCAGAACCCAAATCTTGCTCCAAAACCCGAAATGCAATATCGGAATTTTTTTTCATATAGTAACGTCCAAGTGCCTCATCCACTACAATCACATCACATCTGCCTGTTTGCAAATCTTGAAACACCTCATTGTTGCTGGGATATTCAATTAACTCTCCCAAGTTTTCAAAAAGTCCCGTATAGTTTTTGACTGCATCAAGTGCTGTGGATTCTGCCTGCAAGGCAAGTTTTTTTCCTTTTATATCTTCGATTGCGGAAATTGGACTGTCCTGCATGGTGATGACAAGCTGTTTATCTTCAAAATACGGATTGGAAAAAGCAACTTTTTCTTTTCGTTCTTCCGAAATGGAATATCCGTTCCATATCATATCAATATTTTTGGTATTTAACTCCGTTTCCTTCATTGCCCAATCAATGGATTGAAAGCGAATATCAAAATTTTTTCGGCTCGCAATTTCCTTTGCCAAATCAATATCAAATCCCACCAATTCTCCATTTTCATCAACAAATCCCATTGGTGCAAAGGTATCATCCAGCCCTATGACATAAGCATTTTGGGACGTGTTCTCACCTTCCTTTTGCACACCGTTTTCTTGCTTTTGACAAGCAGACAACATAAGTCCTAAAATTATTAACATTACCATACTCTTTACCATTTTTTGACTTCTCATTTTTCTTTCTCCCTTCTCTTACTCTATAATTTTTTCCTGCTGATTATTTATGAAACTTGATTTTACAAAGCTTGTGCTTACTAAAACCAAACAACAAATATTCTCTCTAATCGGTTTGTAAAAAACAATCCCTTCCTTTCAAAATAGATTACACAAAAGAAAATCGAGGTTTATCCGTCCTTTCATTTTATTTTGAAAACACAAATTTTGTGTGCTGTTTCATATGAATAATCCGCCATTCCTACTTTAATCATAAAATACAGTAAGAGAAATAAAAAAACTCCCGCTCTTTTCATATAACGATATGAAAAGGACGAGAGTTATGCTCACGTGGTTCCACCTTTTTTTAACAGTACCTCACGATACTATCCTCAACGAGTACAATCATACTCTTGCACAATAACGGGTGCGAGGTTCCGGAGTCGGCTAATGGCATTTCGCTTCACCTATCTGCTCAAAGATGTGTTCCCTTCTCGATTTCTATGCATTTTCACCACCCATGCACTCTCTGTAAGATTTCTTACGAAGCTACTATTTCTTCTCAAAGCATTTTAATAATTAAAATTTTATTTAGTATAGCACGTCATTTTTGAAATGTAAAGAACTTTTTTTATTTTTTGATTATTTTGTCAAAAAGGTTATTCGGCAAAATAAATATGGTATCTCTCCAACTTTCTTATCCGAAAATTCTTTCTCTATCCGCTCCTTTTACAAGGAAGAACCGCTAAAATATAGATTGTTAAAATGAATTTTTGCCATTTCATACCCTTTGATGAGTTCGTTGTACTGATGTTGCATTTCTTTCAGTTCCAATTCTTTTTGCTCCACGCTAAAGGAAGATACTTTTCCATAGCCGAGTTTTGTCTTTTCATTTTCAAGTTCCTGTTCTTTGTTGTACTGTTGTTGCCTCAACAAAGCAATTTTTTCTTCCAAAAGTTTCAAATCCGAATATTCCCTTTTTACACCGGAGCGTATATCTTCCTTCATCTTTAAGATTTCCGTCTCATCAATGTAGATGTCTGCCTGTTGGATGGCTTTATTGCCTTGATATAAATTTCTGTCCAAAGTCAGTTGTTGCAAAGAAACTCCATGTTCTTTGGCCGTCACCGCCATATTTACCGATGAGGCTTGAAGGGCTTTGGTTTCAATTTCAGTGTTTTTTAAGGTCAAAGGTTGGTATTCATAAGCAATCGGGCGAATGGTATAATCTTGAATATCCTTCAAATTTAAATAATGATTTAATTCCAATAAAGCCTTATTCATTCCCAATTTTTTTTGCTCTTTTGTCTTTTTCAATTCTTCCAACGAATTTTGCAATGCCTCATAATCATGTTTGCTGATTAAACCTCTGCTTTTTTTCACATTTGCAATCTGCAATTCTTTTTCTTTCAAATTTATTTGTTCGTCACAAAGTTTCATATCGGAATTTGTACTGTCAATCGTATTAAACTGATTTCGTACCGCTAAGGAAATCAATTCCTTTGTGTATGTTATGCTACGAGAATAAAGATTTTTTTCCTTTTCCGCTTTCTCCAGTCCAAAAATCACTCCATCCATTTGCATATCATATTGAGGATTGTATTTCATAGTTCGTATTAAGCTTGCAGATTCTCCATCAAGCTCTTTATTTGTTTTATCTATTTTATTTAATCTCTTTTCTGTTTGCTTTACCTCAAGACTATTATAAAGTGCTAATTCCAATGCTTTTTCATAAGTTAAAACATGGTCTTCCTTGTTTGGTTTATCTACCGCAAAAGCAAATGAAGACGCTCCTACAACAAATAAAACTGCTAAACTACATATTTTTTTTATCAAAAAAATCTCTCCCTTTCCTTACAATACATTTATGATTAATATCCTTTACAGCCGATAAGGACTTCTCCACTTTGTTGCTTAATCTAATCTGATTTTCTTTTCTCATTTTGTTCGTTCCATTCGAATGCTTATACTCCACCGCAATAAGTCCTATGGTGTGATACAAACATATTTTTATTTCCCATTGAATAGGTTTTCTTTTTCCACCATTCAATCATCAAATAGAACCAAAATGCTTCTTCCAACGATATAATACGAATTCTTCCCTAAAAAGTCACATGAGTATAGCAAAACTCATTCTTGTAAAGACAGATAACATAATACTTTAGGGATACTTCATAATAAAATCCTATTGGAATGATGTATTTTATTATACTCTTTTTCAAAAAAAAAAGCTTGTAAAATTTGTATATCTTTAAAATAAAGAACCATCGCCAAAGAGTGATTAAAAAGAAAATCTCTACAACAACTCAAGAACGATGGTTATTTTTCATTTTTGTTTGTATATATTAGCTGTTCGCTTTTTCTTTTACTTCTTTAATGGTCTTTATCGAGTCGATAATCGCATCTGCAAGAGAATTAACGTCACTTACATTCGCTTCATTCAATGCAGTATTTACGGTTACACGGTCATTTAATACATCGACAAGTTTTAGGTGTTCATCAATATATTCTTCCATCAAATCGCCTGCTGTACAAGCCCATGTTCCGTTTTCAATCAACGCAACGGTTCTGTTTTGTACATTCAGCGCTTCCATGTCATGGATAAAATCCTTCATAACCGGATAAATTCCCAAATTATAGGTTACAGATGCCAATACAATATGCGAATACTTAAAGGTATCTGCAATTAATTCAGATACATGGGTATTTGAAACATCATGTACAACAACATTACTCATTCCTCTTTCACAAAGTTGTGTTGCCAAAGTTTGTGCAGCATATTCGGTGTTGCCGTACATAGATGCATAAGCAATCATAACACCGTCTTCTTCCGGTTCATATTTGCTCCATTTATCATATTTGTCAATAAAATAACTCAAATCACTTCTCCACACCAAACCATGAAGAGGGCAAATATATTTAATCGGGAGAGTCGATGCCTTCTTTAACACATCTTGTACAAACGGACCATACTTTCCTACAATATTGGTATAATATCTTCTTGCCTCATCTAACCAATCCCTATCAAAGTTTACTTCATCATTAAATAACTTTCCGTCGATAGCTCCAAAACTTCCAAACGCATCGGCAGAGAACAACACTCCGTTGGTTACGTCAAAGGACATTAATACTTCCGGCCAATGCACCATCGGCGCTTCCACAAATGCAATGGTATGTTTCCCAAAACTGAACGTATCGCCTTCTTTTACAATGATTTTTTGTTCATCTGCAATATGATATCCGATTTGGCTCATAATTTGAAAACCTTGTTCACTGGAAATCACTTTTATATTCGGGTAACGAAGACAAACTTCTTCAATCGCTCCACAGTGATCCGGCTCCATATGGTGAATAACCATATAATCCAACGGTTTTCCATCCAATACCAATTCAATGTTACGCAGATATTCTCTGGTAATCGACCAATCTACCGAATCAAATATCGCCGTTTTTTCATCCAAAAGCAGATAAGAGTTATAAGAAACACCTCTTGGAATCGGAAAGATATTTTCAAATAGAGCCAATCTATGGTCATTACCGCCAATCCAATATAAATCATCAACTACTTTTCTTATTGTATACATAGTTACTCTCCTTTACTACTTTCTATCCGCAGTGAAATCTGCTTGAATGAAATGTTGTTTTTCTTCCTGACAATCCGGACAAGTCCAATCATCCGGTAATTTTTCAAATGTGGTTCCCGGTGAAATTTCCGCACTTTCATCTCCTAAATCCGGAACATATTCATATCCACAACCCGGACAAACATAAACACTGTGTGCCGGCGCCAATTTTCTCGGTTTAGAACGTCTTACTTTCTTCATCGGAGGTGCCGGTTTCTTATCTTCCATGCCCAACGCTTCTGCAAGAAGAGGCATAATTTCCAACATATCTCCTACGATACCGTAATCACAATTCTTAAAAATCGGTGCGCTTGCATTCTTATTGATTGCAACAATCGTTGAAGCGTCTTTAATTCCTTTCAAGTGTTGACTTGCTCCGGAAATACCGCATGCGATATAAAGATTTCCTTTGAATTTTTGACCGGACATTCCGACATATCTTTCAAGAGGAAGAAGTTTTAAGGTTTCCGCAACCGGTCTGGAAGAACCAAGTGCCGCTCCTGCCGCATGAGCCAACGCTTTCGCCAATGGAAGGTTTTCCTCTCCGCCGATTCCTTTTCCGATGGATACTACTCTTTCCGCTTCAACAATCGGTGTGTTCATATCAATTCCCACCGAAAAATCATATCCATCCTTTTTTAGGTTTTTTACAAGCAAATCCACTGCCTCTTGTGCTGTGTCGGCTTTTATGATTTCTCTTTTTCTGTTTCCGGTAATCGGTCCTTTATTTTTTGACATCGGCAAAGAAACTGCTGCTCTTGCTGATTTCGGCATTTTCCCGATAATGCTTGATGCAATAACGACTCTTTGGATTTCATTTGTTCCTTCATAAATCGTAGTAATTTTGGCATCACGATACATACGTTCTACGTCCATTCCCTTCAAATAACCGCTTCCACCATGAATTTGAAGTGCATCGTTACAAACTTCCAATGCAATATCGGAAGCATACATTTTTGCCATAGCCGATTCCATACCGTAAGGAACATGGTTTTCTTTCAAATCGGCTGCGGAATATACAAGCAATCTCGCTGCACGAAGTTTGGTTGCCATATCCGCTAATTTAAATGCAATGCCTTGTTGTTGTGCAATCGGTTTTCCGAATTGAACACGCTCTTTTGCATATGCAAGTGCCGCTTCATAAGCACCTTGTGCAATTCCAAGCGCTTGTGCCGCAATTCCGATACGACCGCCATCCAAAGTAGCCATCGCAATACGGAACCCTTGTCCTTCTTTTCCCAAAAGATTTTCTTTCGGAACTTTTACATTGTTAAAAATAAGTTCCGCTGTGGAAGAAGAACGAATTCCAAGTTTATCGTAATGGTCTCCGAAGGTAAATCCTTCCCATCCTTTTTCAACAATAAATGCACTGATTCCCTTTGTTCCGATTCCCGGTGTCGTTACCGCAAAAATAACATAAGTATCCGCTTTCGGTGCATTTGTGATAAAAATTTTGTTTCCGTTAAGAATATAATGGTCTCCGTCCAATTCAGCTGTGGTTTGTGTGCCGCCTGCATCGGAGCCTGCTTCCGGTTCTGTCAAACCGAATGCCCCGATTTTTTCACCCTTTGCCAAAGGTATCAAATATTTTTTCTTTTGTGCCTCTGTACCGAATGCAAAAATAGGATAAGAACCCAAAGAAACGTGAGCAGATAAGATAACCCCTGTTCCTCCGTCCACCCTTGCCAATTCTTCTACTGCAATTGCATAACTGATTACATCAAGTCCTGCCCCGCCATATTTTTTCGGATAAGGAACTCCCATAATGTCTAACTTTCCCATTGATTTGACCACTTCTGTCGGAAATTCATTATTTTGATCCAGCATAAAAGCAATCGGTTTAATCTCCGCTTCTGCAAATTCTCTTACCTTCTTACGGAAGGCTTCATGTTCTTCAGATGTCTTATAAAACATAAGTTTTCCCCCTCAAATTAATAATTAAATATAGTACTTCCAGTAATCTTTTCAACATATTTTCCCTTAAAAACTAAAATATGTTTTAAACTGACATTGAAT
>JBGZJG010000144.1:0-21731 GCA_041848665.1 Filifactor sp. | reverse complement strand
TTCTTGATAAATTATCAGAAGCATATTTCCCAACGTATAGCAATTTATCTGTCTGCAAAATAAATTCCCATCCTGTAAAATAAATGTTATAATAATTACGGCAATAAATTTTCAAATCGAAAATACTATAAAATAAGGAACGTTGTTTTATGAATGAAGATTTTTTGAAGAAACGTTTTGAAGGACATTTTCCTCAACTTATCGGTGCAGAACAAGGAGAATATTCTGTTTTAATTCCTTTCATCAAAAAAAACGATGAATTTTGTCTTATATTTGAAAGACGGTCAGGTAGCGTTTCTCAGCCGGGAGAAATATCTTTTCCGGGAGGGAAAAAGGAAGTCTCCGATACAGATTTATTATACACTGCAATTAGGGAAACAAAAGAAGAACTTGGGTTAAGAGAACAAGATATACGAAATACTTTTTCCTTTGATATTCTCGTTACTCCTTTTAACAAAGTTATCTACTCCTATACAGCATTCGTGGAAGAACATGCGGAGTTTTTCCCGAATAAAGATGAAGTGGAAGAATTACTTTTTATACCTTTCTCTTCTTTTGTTAAGCAAGAGCCTGAAGCTTATTTTGGAAAAGTTATGATAGAAAGAGCAAAAAATTTCCCTTTTGAAAAAATTCCAAATAAAGAACAATATGCTTTTGCCACCGGAAGTTATATCACATATTTTTATCAATATAACGATGTTGTTATTTGGGGGCTTACCGCCTCCCTTTTAAAAAATTTAATTGATGTATTCAAAAAATAACACTTATACTATGAATCTATTTTTAGAGAGGATGTTTTAATTATTATGAAATTAGGAATCGTCGGTTTGCCAAATGTAGGCAAAAGTACCTTGTTCAACGCTATTACAAGTGCAGGAGCGGAATCTGCAAATTATCCGTTCTGTACCATAGAACCCAATGTGGGAGTTGTGTCCGTTCCTGACGAAAGATTGGATGCTCTTGGAAAAATTTATGACTCAAAAAAAATTGTCCCTACTTACATTGAATTTTATGACATTGCCGGTTTAGTAAAAGGTGCGAGCAAAGGAGAGGGATTAGGCAACAAATTTCTATCTCATATTCGTGAAGTCGAAGCGATTGTACATGTTGTTCGTTGTTTTGAAGATGAAAATATCGTCCATGTTGAAGGAAATATAAATCCTTTAAGAGATATTGAAACCATTAATTTGGAGCTTATTTTTTCCGATATGGAATTGTTGGACAAGCGCATTCAAAAAACAACCAAACTTGCAAAGGGCGATAATTCATTAAAAAAAGAAATTGAAATTATGCAAAAGATCCAAAAAACTTTGGAAAACTCTCTTTCCGCAAGAACTATGGAATTTTCAGAAGATGATTTGGAATTTGTCAAAAGTTTAAATTTATTAAGTTTTAAACCGATTATTTATGTTGCAAATGTTGCTGAATCCGATTTTTCTTCAAATATTCATGAAAATCCTTTTGTAAAACAAGTATCGGAATTTGCAAAATCTGAAAATGCGGGAATCGTACCGATTTGTGCCGAATTGGAATATGAAATATCACAATTAGATGAAGAAGAACGCAAAATGTTTTTGCAGGATATGGGAATTGAACAATCCGGTTTGGACAGGCTCGTAAAAGAAAGTTATACCTTATTGGGTTTGATTTCCTTCTTAACAGCAGGACCTGCAGAATCAAGAGCATGGACAATTAAAAAAGGAACAAAGGCTCAACAAGCCGCCGGAAAAATTCACTCTGATATTGAACGTGGATTTATTCGTGCCGAAACCATCTCTTATGAAGATTTGATTGCTTCAGGCGGAAATATGACCGCTGCAAAAGAAAAAGGGATTGTTCGTTTGGAAGGAAAAGAATATGTAATGAAAGACGGAGATGTTGTACTATTCCGTTTTAATGTGTAGCCTTTAATGAAACCTTTACAGAAAAATTTTTTGATACATTATTCTCTATACAAAAACAGAAAATAATACAGATTTATTTTATAAACTGAAACTTTCGATAAATCCCATTGAAAAAATGTAGATATATCCAATTTTGACCGGCTTCTCAGCTTCCTCTTGAAGCAGTCGCCGGTCAAAACGAATAAAATGAAGTTTCAACAGTGGATACTGTCCATGTCAACTTTGACGAGTAGTTTGCGAATAGTATGAGAGAACTGCCGTAACCTACGAAAAGGGAGATACACAAATCTAATCCTGCTTCTATCCAAATGAATTCTATACCCTTTTTTCTCCCTCCAAATTTTACATAATTAATTATAGTAAACTCACATCTTATTTTCCATATCCATACGCATAGTTCGGAAAGAATTTAAAATGGCAAGAATAGCAACTCCTACATCCGCAAACACCGCAAGTTGCATACCTGCTATCCCTACTGCTCCCAAAATCAAAACCGCAAACTTAATCCCCAATGCAAAAAATATATTTTGCTTTACAATATGCATTGTTTTCTTGGCAATTTTAAAAACAAGCGGAATTTTCATCAAACTATCGTCCATAAGAACAATGTCCGCAGCCTCTATTGCCGCATCGGATCCCATAACTCCCATGGCAATTCCCACATCAGCTCTCGACAATACAGGTGCATCATTAATTCCGTCTCCGACAAAAACAACCGTCTCGTTCTTCCCTTTTTGAGAAAGAAGTTCTTCCATGCAACTTACTTTATGGTTCGGCAAAAGTTGTGAAAATACTTTATCAACATTTAATTTTCCTGCAACAACCCTTGCTGTCTCATTCCCATCACCGGTTAACATAACAACTTGTTGTATTCCTTGTTTTTTTAAACGGTTTATCATAGTTTCCGAATCTTTTTTTACTTCATCCGAAATAATGATATGCCCTGCATAACAATCATCAATAGCAATATGAACAATCGTTCCGCTCAAATTACAATTATGGTACTTTACTTTTGCCATTTCCATAAGTTTTTCATTTCCTGCATAGACCGTCTTGCCCATAATAGATGCCTTCATACCACAGCCTGCAATTTCTTCAACTTCTTCCATTCTATCGTAAGATAAGTCTTTTCCATAAAACTTCCGAATAGATATTGCAATGGGATGATTGGAATATCCTTCTGCTAAAGCTGCAAATTCCAAAAGTGTCTTTTCATCAATCTTCTCCGGATGAATGGCAATTACTTCAAACACTCCCTTTGTCAACGTTCCTGTCTTGTCAAAGACAACGGTTTTTGCTTTTGACAATGCTTCTAAGTAATTCCCACCTTTGATTAAGATGCCTGCTTTGGATGCTCCGCCAATTCCTCCGAAAAAACCTAACGGAACAGAAATGACCAAAGCGCAAGGACAAGAAATTACCAAAAAGATGAGAGCTCTCTGTATCCACTTGATAAAACTTTGCTGTAAAATCAATGGCGGCACAAGAGCGAGCAAAACAGCACTTATTACAACAGCCGGTGTATAATAATGTGCAAATTTTGTTATAAATTTTTCCGTCTTAGCCTTCTTTTCAGAAGCTTCTTCTACCAATTCCAAGATTTTTGCTACCGTAGAATCTTCATAAGGTTTTGTGACACGCACCTTTATGACTTGACTTAGGTTAATACAGCCACTTAGTACCTTATCCTTTTCCGTCACAGCAGAAGGTACTGATTCTCCGGTTAATGCCATAGTATCAATTAAAGAATTTCCTTCCAAAACAACACCGTCAAGAGGAATTTTTTCACCGGGTTTTATGACAATCACATCATCTATCCCCACATCATCCGGATTAACTTTCTTCAACAATCCGTTTTCCTCAACATTAGCATACTCCGGACAAATATTCATCATATCTGAAATAGACTGTCGTGACTTTTCAACAGAATAGCTTTGAAAAAGTTCTCCTATTTGATAAAACAACATTACCTCTACACCTTCATGATACTCCCCCAGCAAAAAAGCTCCGAGAGTCGCAATGGTCATCAATACGTTTTCATCCAAAAGTTCTTTTCCCAAAATATTTCTTAAAGAGTTTAAAAGTACATCCCACCCAATTATGAAATAAATTCCTAAAAAAATAAAAATTTGATCGTTTTCAGGAATAGAGCCGAAAATAACAGATATAAATAACAAAATTGTAATGACAATTCGTAGCAGCATAAGTTTTTGTGATTTATTCATAAATTCCCTTCTTTCTTTTGATAAAAACATCAGTCTGCTTCTATATCTCCGTTCGACTAACGAACAATCTTACAATCGGGCTCAAGTGATGAACAAATTTGTTGTGCCCGCATAATCACATCGTCAAATTTTTCATCTTCCGCATCAATCGTTAACTTCTGCATCATAAAATTTACACTCGCCGAAGAAACACCTTCTATTTTTTTTATCCTTTCTTCCATCTTTGCCGCACAATTTGCACAACCTAAATTTTCCAATTTAAATTTCTTTTTCATAACATCCTCCTTATTCACTTATATGTTCCATACCTTGGTATACAATCGTTCTAACATGTTCATCCGCCAAAGAATAAAAAACGGTTTTTCCTTCTCGACGAAACTTTACCAATTTATTTTGTTTTAAAACTCGAAGTTGATGCGAAATTGCAGATTGCGTCATATTCAACAACATCGCAATATCACAAACACACATTTCCGCTTCAAACAAAACATACAAAATACGAACTCGTGTAGAGTCTCCAAACACCTTAAATAATTCTGCCAAATCATACAATGTTTCTTCATTCGGCATTGATTTCTTTACCTTTTTTAAAATATCTTCGTGTACATGAATATAATCGCACCGCACAACTTCATCTTTTTTCATAGTCCCTCCAACATATGAATATTTGTTCATATGTCTATATTATCAATTATTTGTTTTTTCGTCAATACTTTTTATAATATACTTTTTTAAGATGGAGCTTGTTTTTTATAGAATATATTTTGATATCGCTATAATAGTCCCATTCACAATACTTCTTAGTATTTTTTATGATAGATTGCCAAGTTAAGTGCAACACTTTTTATAAATTACCTAAAACTTCTAATGGAATTTTATAACCTAATCTTTCTCTCGGACGATTGTTAATCATATTGGCATTACATCATTTAAATGATGTAATGTTCATAACTTTATCTCATGTTCGCATAAAAATAAAAAAGATATCTTTTGTAAAATTCACTTTTTACAAAAAATATCTTTTCGTTCCGCTCTAAGAATATTAAAAACACCTTTCTCTAAAAAAACATTTGCATATCAATAAAACAACCTTACGTATACTATTAAACCTCTTACAATTAGCTCACTCTACAACAGGTAATTCATGTACGGAATCTGAAATGCCTGAAATTAAAAATTCCGCCTCATAACCTATTTCAGAAGTATATTTTTTTGACACTTCTTGGATAAACTGATCTGTCTTATCTTTCTTCACTAAAGCAATCGCACAACCTCCAAAGCCTGCTCCCGTCATTCTGGCTCCAAGGCAATCCGCATGACTTTGTGCGGCATTTACAATACAGTCGAGCTCTTTACCTGTAACCTCATAATATTCTTTGAGTGACCGATGTGACTCCGATAATAATTTCCCTAAATCCGACAGACGATTTTCTTTTATGGCATGCATTGCCAAATAAACTCTTTGGTTTTCAAAAATGACGTGGTATACCCGTTTATACAAGTTTTCTTCATGTAACAATTTTTTGTATTTTTCACAATCACACAAAGGTAATTCGCATAAATTCCGAACCGAAAATTCTTGCTGTAAAATTTCCAGCGCCTTATCGCATTCCCTTCGTCTTTCATTATATTTTGAATCCTTCAATTCTCTTCTTTTGTTTGTGTTCATAATCACAAAGGTATATTCATGCAAATTCAAAGGAACATATTTGAAATCTAAGGTGTTTGTGTCCAACAATACCGCATTGTCTTTTCTTCCCATACCGATAACAAACTGATCCATAATGCCGGACTGCAAACCGATAAATTTATTTTCCGTATCTTTTCCCGCATAAACAAGTTCCATCTTAGGAATGGTTCCATCATTATAAAGTTGATTTATCATTTCTCCAATTAAAAGTTCTAAAGATGCGGAAGAAGATAAACCTGCTCCGTTTGGAATATTTCCCCAAACCACAATATCCATTCCACCTACGGAATATCCTCTTTCTTTTAGAGAGCGGACTACTCCCATGGGATAATTCATCCATTGGTGTTCTTCCTGATATAAAATTTCTTCATTTAAAGAAATTTCTCCATAATGCGAAAAATTTTTTGAAACCAATTTTATAACATTATCCCCTCGTTTTCTCGCTGCACCGTAAGTACCGATTTGGATTGCACATGGAAATACTTTGCCTCCGTTATAATCAATATGTTCTCCAACGATATTTATTCTGCTGGGTGAAAAAAATAAATGCTCCGGCTTTGCAGCAAATGTTTCAAAAAAAAACTGTTTTAAAAACTTTAGTTGCATAGTAATCTCCATATCTTTATTTAATGTCTCTTATTTTAGGTAGCTATAAAATCTATCTGCAAAAATAATCGAAACGCCTGTCCGTATATTTTTAATCTACTTGCTTGATTGTTTCTTTAAATTTTTGCAATGCCTCTTTTAATTCCACCGCTGTCTCTTCCACAATTCTGGGATTGGCATTTGCCCATGCTCCCGTTTCAGAAGAAGCATTATATTTAATGCTTTTTTCCCCTCGTAAAGGAGGATAGAACTTGACATGAAAATGATAATACTCCTCTACATTATCATACTCTTTGCTGTTGACCGGTAATTGATAAATCCCCATCATATAAGGAAATTTTCTGCAAAACAAGGTGTCGAACATTCCTGTTACTTGCTTCAAAATATCTGCAAAATCAGATACCTGCTTGTCTGAAAATTCAAGAAAACTACCTAATTTTTGTTTTGCTGAAATATAAATTCCATATGGGTAATCCGTAAAAAACGGCAAGTACACAATAAAACTGTCATTTTCAGTAATGATACGTTTTTTTGCTTTCTGTTCTTCTTCATTCATCATTAAAAAAATATTCTTTCCGGTTTCCTCATAATATTCCTTAGCATTTTCCAATTCTTTCTGCATTTTCAAAGGAATATAGGAATAACCGTAAATCTGTCCATGTGGATGTGGCATGGTAACACCCACTTCGGCTCCTCTATTTTCAAAGGTAAAAATATATTTTATCTTTGAATCTTTCGACAATTCTTCATATCTATCCTTCCATAAAAGCACAAGTTTTTCAATATGTTTCTTCGATAATTCACAAATGGAAGCATGATGGTCGGAAGAATATAAAATAACTTCACATTTGCCATAAGCTTCCTTTGTTTTATAAAATGCCGACTGCTCCGTATAAGGCTCCGGCGGTTGTGGAGACAACGAAGGAAAATCATTGTCATATTTGTACACCTCATAATTATCCGGAACTTTGCCCGATCCCGGACAAAACGGACAAAAATCCTTTGGCATATCGGGACGATTTTGTCGATGCCCCGCAACAATCGTCCAATCTTTCAATAAAGGATTCCATCTAAGTTCTGCCATATATTTCTCCTTGTAATTCATCCATTCATTTTTAAACGTTTTTCTTTCTATCCAACAAAAAAAACAACTTATCCTTATAATTCTTGTATTTCAATTTCAACATTCCATTTTTTTATCATATTTCCCTCAATAAAGGATACTTTATGATTAGAAAAACATCGCTCCAAGGAATCATAATATCCTGTGCATGGTTCTATCGCACAATTATACTCTCCTTTAAACCCTCCCTTTGTAATCCATACTCCAAGATAAGGAAGAATTTTTTCATCATATCTTATTAAATAGTTCAAACGTTGTTTTTCGTATAATATACCGATATCTCCAACTGTTTTTGTGTTCTGAAAATAAAATTTATACGCTCCGTTATCCGGAAAATTCTTTAACTTTTTCCAATCAAAACAATAATCCTTTTCTTCCATAACATTTATTATATCCGTCATTGCATCCGGAAATATAAACTTCGTATCTTCATCAAAAACATTCAATCCGTGTAATGCCCAAAGATAATATATTTTTTCTTGCGACAAATTTTTCAGAGTATAGGAAAGCGTTAGCTTACTTTCTTCTAAAGACATCGTTCTCGAAAAACAAAGGGGTAACTCATTTAAAAAGACTTCTGCCATTAAACAATCCGCTTTTTCTTCATAAATCCACTTTTTTGACCAAACGTCCCCATGGTCGCAAAGCATGAGTTGCGTTTTCGGATAACAACAAGCATCAATTGTCGGAATTGCATCATCCAACCCTGAAGTATCATATTTTGCAAAGAAATCTCCCTCAACAGGATTTATGTATTCTCCTTTGGAAGGTTGAAACAAAAATTCAAATCTTTTTTTCTTATGATAGATAGACGCAATCTTTGCCCCATAATCTTTTAAGACAGCTACTCTCAAAACTTTATTTTCTAAGATATACACATCTTTATTAAAGTGTTGTCCATGATTTAACATCGTATTTCCCTACTTCTTGGCAATATACTTTCTAACATCAATTGCCACTGCAATGATAATAATCAACCCTCTTACCAAATACTGAATATTCGGGTCAACTTTAATGTAATTCAAACCATAATTAATAAACTGTAAAATAATTGCTCCAACCAATACCCCCGGAATAGTTCCAACTCCGCCGGCAAAAGAAACTCCCCCAACAACACAGGCGGAAATTGCATCCAATTCATAGGAAAAACCTGTATTCGGATTAACCGAGCCTAATCTTGCACCTTCTAAATATCCTGCAAACCCATACAATATACCGGATATCAAATAAATCAACACAATATTTTTCACTAAATTAATTCCGGAAACCGCAGCCGCTTCCGGATTTCCTCCAATAGCGAACATATTCTTTCCAAGCGTCGTTTTATTCCAAATAATCCACATAACAATAGATGTAATCATCAAATATACAATCAAATTAGGGATACCCAAAATCGTTCCGGTTGCAAACTTTACATATTTGGGATTTAACGTTCCCAAAGGTTGTGCTCCGAATTGCTGACTGTTAATATACAGGTTTATCAACCCAAACCCGATCAACTGTGTTCCAAGTGTCACAATAAAAGCATGAATATTAAGTACCGCTACACCGAAACCGTTAATCAAACCGAAAATCGCCCCTACGGCAATTGCCGCCAAAAACGGAAGAAATAAACCGATATCGCCTAATTGAGGATACATTCTGGCAGCAAATTCCGTAGATTGCAAAAGAGATGCTGCAACAGCCGCTGATAACCCCATTACTCTTCCGGCAGATAAGTCTGTTCCCTGTAACACAATTAACCCTGCAACTCCAAGCGCCATAATTGCTCTGGTAGATGCCTGCATCAAGATATTTCTAAAGTTTCTCACAGACAAAAAGCTTGGATCATAAATAATAATGGAAATAATCAATAATCCTAAAATTACATACAGTGCATAATTTAGAATAATATCTGATATTTTTTTCTTTTTTTCATTGAATGCTTTTTCTGCCATTTTATTTCCTCCTAAAGATATTTTGTTGCCATATGCATGATTTTTTCCTGATCCAAATTAATGTTATCTTCCATACCGGCATAACGATAATTGGACATAACCATAATTCTGTCACAAATTCCAAGCAATTCCGGCAATTCCGAAGATACTATGATAACTCCCTTTCCTTTTTTTGCCAAATCAATAATCAATTGATAAATTTCATATTTCGCTCCTACATCAATCCCCCTGGTCGGCTCATCTAATAATAAAATTTCCGGTTCTGTCAAAAGCCATCTTCCAATAATAACTTTTTGCTGATTCCCTCCCGACAAAGTTTTGATTAATGTCTTTTGCGAAGGTGTTTTTACCGACATGGACTTGATTACCCAATCTGTATCATTGCTTATCATCTTTTCATTCAAAAGATGATGTTTTTTATACTTATCAATATTTGCAATCGTAGCATTTGCAGAAATATTCATCATTGGAAAGATTCCGGTTGCACGTCGTTCTTCCGTCAAAAGAGCAAACCCATTCTTAATCGCCTTTTTAGGGTTGTCATTCTTTATTTTTTTTCCATGAAGTATAATATCTCCCTTTTCCAAAGTTGCCGCTCCAAAAATTGTTTCCAACAACTCTGTACGTCCTGCACCTACCAACCCTGCAATTCCCAAAATTTCACCTTTCCGCAACTGAAAGCTTACATCTTGAACAGAAGGTTTGTATTTACCGGTCAAATTTTTCACTTCTAAAATTACTTCTCCCGGAACACTGTCCTTAGGTGGAAAACGGTCTGTCAATTCCCTTCCGACCATCATATTAATGATTTTTCCGGTCGTCATATTTTCGCATCCTTCGGTTGCAACCCACTTTCCATCACGAAAAATTGTTATATCATCGGATATTCGCAAAATTTCTTCCATCTTGTGTGAAATATATACAATTCCCATTCCTCTTTCTCTGAGCATATCTATAATACGAAATAAAACTTCCACTTCTTGTTCTGTTAAGGAAGAGGTCGGTTCATCCAAGATCAAAATTTTTGCATCATAACTGACGGCTTTCGCAATTTCCAGCATCTGTCTTTCAGAAACAGATAAATCTTCTGTTTTCTTTTTGGGATCAATATGTATTCCCAAATCATCAAACGCTTGTTGTGTAAAACGATACATTTCCTTGTGATCCACCAAAAAACCTTTTTGTGGAAACCTTCCAAGCATCATATTTTCCGCTACCGAGCGTTTCATCACTTGATTTAATTCTTGGTGCACCATCGCCACACCATGTTCCATTGCTTGTTTCGGAGAATCAAATTTCACTTTTTCTCCATTAAGAAAAATCTCGCCCTCATCCTCTGAATAAATACCAAACAGGCACTTCATCAAAGTTGATTTTCCCGCACCGTTTTCCCCCATCAATGCATGAACAGAATACGGACGTACCTTAAGCTGTACTTTATTCAACGCTTGTACACCTGGAAATGATTTTGAAATTCCTCTCATCTCTAATAAATAGGATTGTTCGGGCATAATATACTCCTTTTAAGTTATTTCTCTTTTCCTAATAAAATAAATATTGTTCAAATGCTCATTTTAAAACTATGCTAAACGTTTTCATAACTGTAAATTTATTATGAAAAAGAACCGCACAAAAACCGTGCGATTCTTTTTCCATTTCTCTATCATCCGTTACTCAATTATTTTTCATATTTTGCATAAGGAATACGAACTGCAACGCCTGATTCATCATATTGATATTCTGTTCCTTCAATAAACTCTTTGCCGCTTGCTGCATTTTTTGCCAATTCATACATTGCTTTTGCCATAGCAGGAGCATCTTGCATAACAGTTCCATCCATAGAACCTGCTGCGATTGCAGCCTTAGCTTCTTCCGTAGCATCTACTCCGAATACTGCAATGTGCTTTGCTGCATCGGTATCATTGTATCCGATTGCTTTTAAAGAGTTTACAGCTCCGATTGCCATACCGTCATTATTTGCAAAAACCACATCAATATTTGCTTCGTCTTTTGCTACCCATGCATCCATAGCTTGCTTTGCTTTTTCTGTATCCCAAAGTGCAATTTGTTCTCCGATTTTATTTACTTCAATTCCCGCTTCTTGAACCGTTTTTACAGAATATTCACTTCTTGCAATAGCTTCCGCATTATCCAATCCACCATGCAATAATACATAATCCAATTTTCCGTTTCCGTTTCTATCAGCAGTTTCTTTGTTTGCTTCCCAATATTCTTTGATTAATTCTCCTTGCATAATACCTGCTTGTTCAATTTGAGTTCCTACGAATTTTGCCTTATCATAAGTTACATAAGAATCAATATTATCCGGTTCTCTGTTAAAGAAAATCAACGGTTTTTCTGTTTCTTTTACTTTGTCGATTACAACTTGCGCTGCTCCGGTATCTACCAAGTTAACTAATAAAGCGTCCACCTCTCCACTAAGAGTAGCATCTACTTCATCATTTTGCTTTCCTTGATCTCCTTGTGCATCTTGGAAAACAAATTCAATTTCAGGATCCGCTTCATCCAATTTCTTTAATTCTTCACGTACCATAGATAGATAAGTATCGTTAAATTGATAGAATAAAACACCTACCTTTTTTGCACCTTCCGCACTTGCAGTTGCATCTCCCTCAGCAGATTGTTCCGTCGGTGCACTTGCAGTTCCGCAACCTGCAACCATGGATAGCATTAGTGCAGATACCAATCCCATTGATAATAACCTTTTCATAATAAAACCCTCCTATATATTTTGTAAATCTTTATTTTAGGAATCGCATGTTACAGAAACATACGATTTCCCTGCTACCGAATAAATATAACAAACGAAACCTAAAAAGTCAAGTATTCTCCTTGTTTATCATTAATCCAAATAATCTTTCAATTTTTTTGAACGACTTGGATGTCTCAGTTTTCTAAGAGCCTTCGCTTCAATTTGTCGTATTCTCTCCCTCGTAACATCAAATTCTTTTCCAACTTCTTCTAAAGTTCTGGTTCTTCCATCTTCCAAACCGAAACGCAGTTTTAAAACCTTTTGTTCTCTGTCATTCAATGTACTGAGTACTTCTTCAAGCTGTTCTTTCAAAAGAGAATATGCCGCCGCCTCAGAAGGAGCAAGCGCATCATCATCAGGAATAAAATCTCCTAAGTGACTATCCTCTTCTTCGCCTATCGGTGTTTCCAAAGATACAGGTTCTTGAGAAATCTTTTGAATTTCTCTAATCTTTTCAACCGGCATTTCCATCTGCTTAGACAATTCTTCCGGTCTGGGGTCTCTTCCCAATTCTTGAAGCAGTTGTCTTTGCACCCGAATAAGTTTATTTATCGTCTCAACCATATGAACCGGAATACGAATTGTTCTGGCTTGATCCGCAATTGCCCTCGTAATAGCCTGACGAATCCACCATGTCGCATATGTGGAGAATTTAAATCCCTTTTTATAATCAAACTTTTCCACCGCTTTAATTAAGCCTAAATTTCCCTCTTGGATTAAATCCAAAAATAACATTCCTCTTCCCACATAACGTTTGGCAATTGAAACAACTAATCTTAAATTTGCCTCAACTAATTTCTTTTTTGCGAGTTCATCGCCATCATCCATCTTTTGTGCCAATTCAATCTCTTCTTCCGCAGAAAGAAGTGCAATCTTACCGATTTCTTTTAAATACATCCTAACCGGATCATCAATGGAGATACCTTTAGGGACCGATAAATCTTCCTCTTCGACCTTTACCTCTTCTACTTCCTGTTCTTTTTCAAAATCCGGTTCTTCAATCGAATCAAGACCTGCCGACTTTGGAACAACTTCATCTACCAGTTCAATTCCTAATTGGTTAAACGTCTCATAAGTATTTTCAATATCATCCTTATCCATTTCAAAATTACCGAGCGCCTCGGCAAGTTCGGCATAAGTCAAAGTTCCTTTGCTCTTTCCCTTCTCAAGCAATTCTTTTAACTTTTTATTTTCATTCGTATTCATCTGTCCAACGTTCCTCTCTAAAAATAACCTATATAAAATAAATCAAAACAATTCCATCTATTTCAATTTTTTTTGCAACGCAATAATCTCAAGACTAATCTCCATTAATTTTACTTCATCCATCTCACTGTTTAAAAGCTTGGATTGCTTCTTTTTCAACTGTTCAATTTTAGAACGCAAGCTATCTTTTTTTACAGTATCAATCAATTGTTCCAAGTCAACATTACTCTCATTCAAAGCATCATATTTCTCACTATCAAAGGAAATCTTCTCTCCATGTAGTAATTTATCAAATAAAGTCTGATTTTCAAAAACAGCAAAATCTTCCCTTAACAAAGAAAATCGTTCAGAAATTTCCATATTCTTACTTAAGTAATATAAAAGTTGTTTTTCTCTCTGGTCTATCATACTTACGGTATTGATTTCCTCTTTCGGAATGATGCTTTTATCCGCTTTTTGTATGTTATCGGAAAATCGTGACGGACTGAAGTATTTCCCATACATTTCCTGCCCCAGAGCTTTTACGGATATTCCCGTTTCTTCCGCCAATTTTTTTATGGCCCGCTCAATTAAAATATGACTATTTGCAATAGTTCCTTCATATCTCTTCAACAACTCTACGGCATTTTTAATAAAATCCAACTGTTGATTTTCTTTTGAAAAGTCAACCGTTTGTCTCAACAAATACAAATGAAAATCAATGATATTGAGGGCATCCTCCATACAATCTTTAAATTTTTCTACCCCATATTTTTTCAAATAATCATCCGGGTCTTTTACACCCTTCATGAAAATAACATAACTTTCCAATTTTTGCTCATACAATATCTGCATTGCTCTTACCGCCGCTTTTCGCCCTGCTTCATCAGAGTCATATGCAATATATACCTTACTTACTTTTTTCTTTTTTAATAATTCCGCCTGTTCTTTCGTAAAGGCAGTACCTAAAGAAGCCACCGTATTGGTAAATCCATATTTATGCAAAGTGATGGTATCCATATAACCTTCTGCTAAGATAGCGGTTCCACCAAAAAATTCTTTTTTTGCAAAATTATATGCATACAAATTATGTTTCTTGGAAAAAATTGGCGTTTCCGGCGAATTAAGATATTTCGGACCATAACCTTCTCCCAATGCTCTTCCGCCAAACCCTATTATCTTTCCGTTCTCGCTAAAAATCGGAAACATCACTCTATGCTTAAATCGACAAGTAATACTTCCGTCCTCTTTTTTTATAAACAAACCGCTTGCCAATAAAACATCTTCTTCATAGTTTCCCTTCAGGGTGTCATAGAGCACATTCCCAAAAGGTGCATATCCTAAACCGAAATGTAAAATGGTCTTTCTATTTAACTCTCTTTTCTTAAAATATTCTTTCGGTATCGCATTTTCAAAAAGATATTTCCGAAACAATTTTGCGGCTGCCAAATTCACTTCCAAAATAGTATTGTTTTGCTGTCGTTTTTCTCGTTCTTCCTGAGAAAGTTTTTTTTCTTCGGGCAAAGAAATCATAGCACGTTTAGCCAAAAACTTTACTGCATCCGAAAAATCCGCCTTTTCGATTTCCTGTATAAAAGAAATTACATCGCCGCCTTTTTGACAACCAAAACATTTGTAATATTGACCTACCTCATTTACGGAAAAAGAGGGTGTCTTTTCATTGTGAAAAGGACATAATCCCTTCCACCTTCCATGTCCACCCTTCAATTCAATGTAATCGGATATGACCTCAACGATATCATTTTTTTCTTTTACTTCTTCTATAAAATTACTATCGAAAACCATTCCTTCTCCTACTCCCGCTTAAAACCCATTCTCCTTTATAAACTATTCTACAACTCGGATAAAAATTCCTTTTTTAACAATTCATTTTTAGATAAAAAGTGACGATACTCTCCAGTAACCTAAGAGAACATCGCCATTTTTACTCTCATATTCACCTTATCCATCACAATAAACTAAAACTGTATTTTGAAACAGATTAAAAGACAAAATGAACTTCGTCTTATTCCAATGCGATTAATTCGGAATTTACAACGCCATCCAATTTTTTAATTTCACTCAACATATCATCCACTTCCACTTCCATCTTAGTCATATCAAATGTAATGGACACATCCGCAGTATTATTAATCGGGATATTTTGATTGATTGTAAGAATATTGGCGGAATTTTTTGCCATAATATCCAAAATTTTAGCCAAAACTCCACTCTTATGTTTTAACATAAAGTGCACAGTTGCTTTTTTGCTCAACGTCGATTCGGAAAGGGAGAATACATAGTCTTTGTATTTGTAAAATGTACTTCTTGAAATTCCCACCGTTCTTACCGCACCGCTAATCCCTCTTACTTCCTTCATACGGATTAATTCCTTCGCCCGCAGTACCTTTTCATAAATATCCGGTAACGCTCCCGTATCAACCACTAAAAACTTTTTCATACAATCCGTCCTTCCATTCATTTCTTTCATGTATTTATACCCTCTATTCTACTCTACAATAAATACCGCAAGGAAGCAATAATTTTTCTTCCGTAATCGGCAATAACGTTTGCCCTGAAGAAACCTTTTTCTTAAAATCCCGAAACTCTATCTTCAAAATATTTTCCAAAGCTATGTTGGAAAATCCTGTCGTATAGCAATTCACTAATAAAAACAAAAAATCATCATCTAAAATTTTCTTTATCAAAGAAATTAATTCATTGAATTTTTCCTCAATTTTCCAAATTTCTCCCTTCGGTCCTCGACCGTAAGAAGGAGGATCCATGATAATCGCCTGATATTTATTTCCTCTTCGTATCTCTTTTTCTATAAATTTAAAAACATCATCCGTTAAAAAACGAATTCTGTTCTTCTCCAATCCTGACAAAAGACTGTTTTCTTTCGCCCAACGCACCATTCCCTTTGCCGCATCGACATGAACCACTTCCTTTGCTCCAGCAGCGGAAGCGGCACATGTGGCTCCTCCGGTATAGGCAAACAAATTCAAAACCTTGATACTTCGATTGGAATTTTTTATTTTTTGTGTCATCCAATCCCAATTTGCACCTTGCTCCGGAAATAAACCCATGTGCTTAAATCCGGTCGGATGCACGGAAAATGTCAAATTTCCATACGTTATCTCCCAATTTTCGGGTAATGTATCATAAAACTCCCATTTTCCTCCTCCCTTATTACTTCGTACATACTTAGCACTTGCTTTATTCCACAGTGCATTGTCCACTTTTTTCTTCCAAATGATTTGAGGGTCAGGTCTCCTTAAAATTATTTTGCCCCAACGTTCCAGCTTTTCCCCATCATTTGCATCCAATATCTCATAATCTTTCCAACTATCTGCAATTATCAAACTACAACTCTCCTTATTCTATTCCATTTTGTCTCGTAATCATTTTATATCTTCCCTTAAAGGTATAACCAATGCTACCAAAAACTCTTATTGCGATATTTGTATCTCTGTACCATAATCAAAATATTCTATGGAAAATTTATACCCAAATTTTTCTTCCAAAAATCTCATATTCTCTTGCAATTCTTCCTTCAAATAAATCGGTACTTTTACGTTTATCGTATCCCCTTTTATATCATGATGAAACAAATATCTTCTTATATCACTCACAAGCTCATCCAACAACATTATTCCATTTCTTACCTTTCCCTGACCATGGCATACAGGACAAGGAACAGAAAGGTATTCTATAAGATTTTCCTTTTCTCTTTTTCGGATAATCTGCACAATTCCAAGCGAAGTGATATTCAATACACTTGTTTTTCTCTCATCTCTCTGAAATTCACGCTGAAGATTTTCCAACAAAATTTTCTCATAACCGGATTTTTTCATATCTATAAAATCAACTAAAATTACACCTGAAATATCCTTTAAGACAATCAAATCCACAATATGCTTACATGCTTCCAAATTGACATTTAACGCCATATCGTCAAGATACAGATGTCGATTTTGATATCCGCTGTTGACATCAACCGCAGTAAACGCTTCCGTTGTTTCCATAACAATACTTATATTCCCAAACCGATATCTGCTCTGAAAGACAGAATTAAGATTTACCGCATACTTTTGAAACAAATCCTCCTCTGAATACAATAACTCCGATTTCATGCCATGCCGTTGAAGAATTGCCTTTACTCTAAGTAAGATTTTTTTATCATTGGAAATAATCTGATGAATTTCCGTTTCATGGAAATGGTGAAAAAATTTTGTGATACGATCTTCTTCATATAACAATCCCATCGTACTTTGACTGTACTTTTCCAAAATTTTACGATAACGTTGCTGAAGTTCATAAACTTCTTGTTCAATTCTTGAAAATTCTTCGTCTTTTGCTTCCGTCCTTATAATCAAGCCGATATTCCCAAAAACTTTTTCCAAGTTATCAACAATGTTATCTATATTCTCCCATTGTTTCAGTTTATTGGAGACGGAAATCTTATGTTCGTTCGGTAAATAGACAACATATCTTCCTGCTAAAGATATACTCTCCGTTAGCTTCGGTTGTTTTTCTCCGATTGCCTCTTTTTTTACCTGCACCAAAACTTCTTCTCCATTTTTTAACAACCTATTTCCTTGCAAAAAACCTTCTCCTACTCCCAAGGAAATGAACTGTCCATTTAGTCCAATAACATTTTTCAACACTTTCCCCTTATAAACCTGACCGGTTGAAATAGCGATATCTTTTTTGTAGACTTCTATTTTTTCGGTCTTACCGGAGTTTACATATGCAATTTTTAATAAAAAATCAGAGTTTTCCAAAATCAACTGTTTCATGTCTTGACCCACCTAATTGACAAAAAACGCCAATTCACAACCATACAAATTGACGTTTTTGTTTTTATGATAATTTACGTTCGATTAACTCTGCAAGCTTCTTTGCTTCCATCTCAATTTCATCATGATTTTTCCCCTCTATCATCACACGAACAAGAGGTTCTGTCCCTGACGGACGAATTAAAACACGCCCTGCACCATGAAATTTTGTCTCTATTTCATTTATCGCCTGTTGAATATCCATATCCTCCATGTATGAGTTTTTCCTTTCACTTTTTACTCTTGCATTGACTAAAACTTGTGGATATACTTCCATAATTTCGGATAATTCTCCAAGTGACCTTCCTTCTTTCATAAGAATTTCAGACAAAATTAAAGAAGATAAGGTCCCATCTCCCGTAGTATTAAATTCTGTAAAAATCATATGTCCGGATTGTTCTCCTCCGATTACATAATCATTTTCTATCATACTCTCCAAGACATAACGATCCCCTACACTTGTTACCGACAAATCTATTCCTAATTCTTTTGCCGCTATCTTTAAACCGAGGTTACTCATTACCGTCACAACCAAAGTATTGTTTTTTAGACGATTATATTGCTTCATATATTTTGCGGATATTAGAAGAATTCTATCTCCATCTACAATACGGCCTTTTTCATCAATAGCGAGAAATCGATCCGCATCTCCGTCATAAGCAATTCCAATATCCGATTTATTTTCAAGAACCTTTTGCTGTAACGTTTGCAAATGAGTTGAACCGCAATCCTTATTAATGTTCTCACCATCGGGAGTATTATTTATCACATGAACTTGTGCGCCCAATCTTTGAAAAATCTCCGGAGCAATTTTGTATGCTGCGCCATTGCTACAATCCATTGTGACATTCAAGCCATCTAAGCGTTGCGTAATACAGGAAGATAAAAAGTCGGCGTATATTTGTGAAGCCGCCTCATCTGCAACTTTTGTTCCCACTTCCTCACGAATAATTTCTTGCGGATAATCAATGAAATGTTCTATTTCTTCTTCAATCTCATCGGAAAGCTTAAATCCTTTGGAATTAAAAAATTTTATCCCGTTATATTCGGCCGGATTATGTGATGCGGAAATAACCACTCCCACATCCGCTTTATATTCTCTCGTCAAAAAAGCAATACCCGGTGTAGGAATAATTCCGACATCAATAACATCTGCCCCTACACTCATAGCCCCTGCCGCAATTGAAGAAGATAACAAATCTTTTGAAATTCTGGTATCTGTTCCGATAACAACCTTTACCCTTTCTCCTTTTTGCTCACTATGCTTTTCTAAAACATATGCTCCCGCTGCACCGAGACAATATGCAAAATCTCCTGTCAACTCTTTATTGACAATTCCTCTTACTCCGTCTGTTCCAAAATATTTTCTCATATAACGATTTACTCCTGTTTTCTTCTAATTTTTGTGTGAGTTTAATTTACATGCGATTTTTATACCCTATTCTTTGTGTGAAACCCCCTATAAAAACAGCCCTGTATGTGCATATTTATCCTAAATTTACCTTTCACATAAAATCATTTTTTAATTTTCATTTTCTCCGGCGGCTTTCTCTTTATGGAGATTAATTCCCTTGACATCAAAGCTGTAATCATCAATCGGTACATTCGTAAAACATTCAAACGGAATAATTCCCGATGTTAAATCAAAATGTTCTTTATTCAAAACCACCAAAATCAAACTTTTATCCAAATCAGACTCCAACTCTTTGCTTGCAGAAACGGTCAAATACAAGATCGATGGAATATCTTTGTATATTTGCTGTTTTTCCTCCTCCGTAAAATTTTTCAATTCCACTTCAGAAGCATCATACTCCAACACCTTATCCACAAGATTTTCAGGAACACGCACCAAACGTACTTTTTCAGGGTGAATACGAATATCTTGCGATTTTCGGATCAAAATTTCACCATTTATCAACTCTCTGAGTTTCAAACCCGAAATCTCTTCCGTATCCAAACTTTTCAACTCATCCATTGCTGCAGTAATTCCATTGGCACTTACCTTGGCAGGCTCTGTTGTATATCCACTTAAATACAATGGTTCTCCTATCTCATTTATAAGATTTATTTTTACAGGAATTGTTTTTGTATAACTCAAAGAAATTTCTACAAAAACGTAATCGACACTGCATTTAATTTGAGGAATTACATCTCCGTTTTCATCCACCGCCTGCGGTTGAACTTTTCGGCTGAAGTCCTCCGTCTGCCCATCCAAATCAATCGGTATAATTACCTTGTCCACTTTTTCAATCAGGGATGCCGGTCCTTCTATATAAGTGGAACGCACATTCGTATCAATTTTGTGAACTTCTTTTCCTCCGCCTATCTTACCGAAGGTCATCACTTCTATAATCTTACTTTCCACCTTCAATTTATCTAATTGAATAATAAGATCCCCCGGCACAATCTCATAATTAATGCTCGATGGCAAATCCGCTTTCAACAACACAGCATTATCCCCCACCTTGGGATTGGAAAAAATTCCTGTAACGGAAATCCCCTTTGAAACAGCTCTCGTAATGTCGCCCGTCTTTCCTTTTAACTTCAAACGTACCGACGGAATTTCTCCTACGGTAACAAATTCATTTGCCGCTTCCGCATTATTTGCATATGTGAAATTAATCGTATTTACAGTAATATCCTTTGTATCAATCGGATCTACCACTCCCATAACATAGATCCATAAAAGAAGTGCACTCAAAAATGAAATCATCTTGATTGCAAGATTTCCTTTAAACAATTTGTTTCCCATTTTTTGCCTCCTTCTTAAAGAACGTATGTTTCGACTGCTCCTCTTTGAGACCCTTCTTTAATAAACTTCTGAGAGTATCTTCACTTAAACTTTTATATAACTTTCCGCTTTGTGCTATCGAAATACCCCCCGTTTCCTCCGACACAACAAGAGAAAGACAATCCGAACGCTCACTGATACCCAATGCCGCTCGATGTCTCGTTCCCAATTCCTGTTTCAAATACTTATTCTCCGTTAAAGGCAAAAAACACCCCGCTGCAATGACCTTGTTCTTTCGTATAATAACCGCTCCGTCATGTAGAGGTGTATTGGGAATAAATATATTAATCAAAAGTTGTCTGGACACTTCCCCGTCAATATATGTTCCTGTTTGTATAATTTCATTAATTCCTGTTTTACGTTCCAGTACAATCAATGCGCCGATTTTTTGTCGTGATAGAGAAGCCGTACCCGCCACCAATTCATCTATCATCTTATCTACCGTATCAGGTTCTCCCTTGATATTGCGTGACAAAAGTTTCGTTTGCCCCAAATGCTCCAAAATTCTCCGCAACTCCGGCTGAAATACAATCAACAAAGCAAACATCCCCGCTTTGACTGTATTATTCAAAAGCCATGACAATAATTGAAACCGCAAAAACTCAGCAGCCTTTGTGATAAACAGCAATATCACAATCCCCTTCATCAACTGTTCC
>JBGZJG010000143.1:0-5974 GCA_041848665.1 Filifactor sp. | reverse complement strand
CGAACGAAGGAGTTGATGGCAAACAGGACAGCGAAGTCGAAGACGCAGACCCGCAGGGCAAGCAAAGCGAGTGCCTGTTTGTCCAACGAACGAAGGAGTTGATGGCAAACAGGACAGCGAAGTCGAAGACGCAGACCCGCAGGGCGAGCAAAGCGAGTGCCTGTTTTTCCGATAAGCCATGCGAATCGCTTGAAAAACAGGACAGCGTAAAAACGGATAGGAATACCATTTGATTTATTTCACCAAATTGTAGCCCTATCCGTTTTTTGTCCAACCGTTTTTTATTTTTTAATAGTAGTATACATATGGGCTATCATACGGCGCTATCCTTTCTATTTTTGACAGTTTCATCATAAAATCGGGCCCCATTTCCATCAATCCACTATTTTGCAAGGGTTCAATCGTGCCGGTAACTCTTACCCATTCGTTGTTTTTGTAACTTTCTGCATTTTCTACTTCACAAATTACTCCATCGACCATAGAATCTGCAATACAACAGGTTACAATCATCCGACCGACTAAAATCTGATTTTTTGAAAAACTCTTATCTCGAAATACGAAACCCTCCAAGGTGTATTCTTTGCCTTTTGAAGATGGAAATTCATAAATTTCATCCAAGTCTGTGAGGAAGGGATCTTTTCGGTTTTCTTCTTCTATTCCCCGCTTTATTCCAATTCCAAGTTCCGCCGCCGTTTTATCTGAAAAATCCTGCGTCTTCTCTTTTAACGGTTCATTTGAGACAAGGCCTTGGTTTCCTTTTGCATTCCAGCTTTTATTGGCAACGGCACTACCATCCAAATAAGTCGGATTGGCTGCCATAATCATAATCGGAATAAGAAACACCGCATAACCGCACCTTAACACCGTATTTTCTATACGAAAGGTTTTGGTACTTTGATAAAAAATTAAAATAAGAAGGACTGCTTCCGAAAACAGCACAAACTTTATCATTTTGGGATGTAAAAAAAATTTTAATTTTCCTGTAACTAATAATCTTCCTATTCCCAAAAATAACAACACCATAATTGTTTCCCACAACAACTCATTGATATTTAACTTTTTCATTTTTTCCTCCCGATTATAAATTACGTACTGATAATCGTTGGTTTCCTACAAAACAAATAACAATATTTCACTCTATACCTATCTGTTTTGCAGGATTATCCCTTTGTTCATAAACATCCTCTTTTGAAACAAGCTCTCGTTTCATCTTTTTTTCACAATCAAAACCGATTATGATTTTGCTTTAAGCATCTTGTTTTTCATTCTTATCTACCTCTCAAATGTAATATCTCCATAGACAGTCGAACAAGACCTATCCCATCTATTCTTACAACCCTACTTCTTCTCTTCTTCTATCTTGTCTTACAAACCGGATACCCACGCCATGACAAAACACACTACTGCTATTGTCAGCATAAATTTTGCCAATAATTTCGGTTTAAACACGGTTGACAACATTAACATATTTTTAATGTCCATCATAGGCCCAAAAATTAAAAATCCAACTAATGCACTGTCTAAAAATTGTTTTTGGAAGGTAGCGGCAATAAATGCGTCTGCTTCCGAACAAAGCGACAGCACAAATGCCAAAAGCATCATGGACAAGATTGCCAAAACTCGATTTGTTCCAAGCAAAAAGAGATATTCTCTCGGAGCAAATACCTGCATTGCCGAAGATAAACAAGCTCCAATAATCAAAAATCTTCCGACTTCATACAATTCGATGCTCGTATGCGCTATGACATCCACAAAAATTCCTTTGACATTTTTTTCATGATGAAGATGATTATGTCCGCAAGCACACATTGTTTCATTCGTATGAGAACATTCAAAGATTAAGCCTTCTTGATATTCTTCATGCCGGTGTGTATGGCTTAAAGGCTGTCCATATTGCAGTATAGGACTTAAAGCTTGTTGCTTACTTTCATGATGATGGTTACAACTGCAAGAGACGTTTGGGTTTTCCTGTAATAAAACATCTTCAGATTTTGCAATTTTACTCATAATTACGCCAATCAACACAGCAGACAAATATCCAAAGATTCCTCTTAATATCGGAAACATCCATGTATTCGGAAATGCATAGTGCGTTGACAACAATACAACCGGATTGATTGTCGGAGTTGCGAGCATAAAGGTAACGGCAACCCCCAAAGGCATTCCTTTTTTCAAAAGTCTCCTCATAATCGGCACAATGGCACATTCACACACAGGAAATAAAAATCCTGCCATTCCTGCAACCAAATAAGAAACTCCTCTTTTTTTCGGCAAATGACTTTGAAGCCATTCCGGTGTAACAAATACTTCAATCAGTGATGACACAATCGTTCCAATCATCACAAACGGCAATGCCTCTAATAAAATACTTAAAAATATAACACTAAAACTTTCCAATTCGTCATACTACCTCCATCAAAAAATATATCCCACTTCTTCTTTTTTTCTTGTACAAGAAAACACACCTTCCCTTCCAACTTCCTGTAAAAGAAGTATGCTTAACCAAGGTTTCTTTTCTCCCTATTTCTTATCCCAAACACTATATAAAATATACTTTTGTATTAAATGTTTTTTTCTTCCTCATGGTTTGACTATCTTATTTCTTCTTGGTGAGACTCTTTCATTCCCGGTAGAAAGTGGATTTTATTATAATTTTAGCCAATGATTGGTATTAAAAATAAATTCAATGACACTCCACACAAAAAGATGATTTGTTTGCTTTCTCCAAACGGACGGATAGTGCATACCAACCTACCAAAACCGTCATTGCAAAACAGATATAGAGCACCGGATAAAAAGATGTAAGCTTTAGAAAAAACGCATTTTCATAGGGAGGTTTTGATACATATCCATAGTTCCCTCCTACCATATAATTTGTTGTCCCCGCAATACATACATAAGCAAAAAACACCTTAAAACAAGTATATAGCATATTTTTTTCAAGTTTTTTTCCACGACAGAACTTCATATAGATCGGAACGGCTAAAATGGATAAATGTCCCAAGAAAAATTGTATGAACATTACATTGGGAAACCCCAAACCTCCCGTATCGGCTACTAAAAAAGCAACAATACCCGAAGGAAGTCCCATCAGATAGGAAACGGCATAATATCTGTCGTCCATCGTCAAAAGCAAAAGCAAGGCGGAAAGTTGCCAAATGCGGCACGGATAGAGCGGTAACGCATCTTTTGCATTGAACATCCCATTTGCAAAATACCAACTATACAGTAAAAATTGTTGAACAACTAAAATTGCAATCATACTGTATCGAAAAATATTTCCTTCATCTCGAAAACCTCTTTTTCCAAGATATATAATAGACACTACAATTCCTATCGCAATCAATAACATAATCCAATGAACCGAGGAGTAGATTTGGAATTTTGATGTAGAATGATATAGTATGTCAATTATTTTGCTGTGCATAATTTCCTCTTTTCCCAAAAATAATACAACCGTTCTCTCATTCCTCCCGCTGACTTGGGAGGTGAGTTTGGCATACTCCTTTATGCAAAACAGATGTCTCTCCCTCAGTCAACTACGTTGACAGCTCCCTCGTCAGAGGGAGCCAAGATATTATTTAGGCTTCGCTACCAGCTCGCTTTCTTCGTCGTAGGTTGCGCAAGTTCGCTCATTTCATTTCTCAAACTTCTCGCCAACCCTGACGGGGGCTCTATCTACCAATCATACTTCACTCTCGCTCGTATTCTTGGGATATCGCTCCCAAGTGTTCACATTATACCATAAATACTAAACTCAAGCTTCGCTACCGGCCCGCTTTCATTAAGTATTTAGGTATCCCTCTCACTAAACTCAAGCTTCGCTACCAGCTCGCTTTCGTTAAGTGTTCACATTATACCACAGAGAATATCTTCTATTTTGTTTTGTAACCGTATTGTTTCCAAAAAAACGCATTTTCTCCTTTTTTTCGAACATAAAAACAACCTCCTGCAAAAATTGCACGAGGTTGCAAATAATCGAATTGTATTTTTCTTAACGTTTGGAGAATTGTGGTGCTCTTCTCGCAGCTTTTAAGCCGTATTTCTTTCTTTCTTTCATTCTCGGGTCTCTTGTTAAGAAACCTGCTTTTTTCAATGCCGGTCTAAGTTCCGCATCTACTTCCAACAATGCACGGGAAATACCATGACGAATTGCTCCTGCTTGTCCGGTAAATCCACCGCCTTCTACTTTTACCACTATGTCATATTTACCTATTGTATCCGTAATTGCAAGAGGTCTCATTACTTCTCTTCTCAAAGTTTCATATCCGAAATATTCTTCCAAATTTCTTCCGTTAATGCTTACGTTTCCTTCGCCCGGAATTAATCTTACTCTTGCTACTGAGCTTTTTCTTCTTCCTGTTCCAAAATATTGTACTTTAGCCATGAATATCCTCCCTTCCTATACATTTAATGTTTTCAACTGTTGTGCTTCGTGCTTATGTTCCGGACCTGCATAAATTTTCAAACGTTTCATCATAGGTGCTCTCAATTTGTTTTTGGAAAGCATTCCATATACTGCATGACGAACAATTTCTTCCGGATTTTTTTGCAGCATGTCCTTGAAGGAGATTTCTTTCAATCCGCCAAAGTAACCTGTATGATGTCTATATACTTTTTGACTTGTTTTTTTACCTGTTAATTTCACTTTTTCTGCGTTAATGACTACTACGTAGTCTCCCCCGTCCATATGCGGAGTAAATGTCGGTTTGTGTTTTCCTCTTAATACGATTGCAATTTCCGTACAGAGTCTTCCCAAAGTTTTTCCTTCCGCATCAACTAAATACCAATCTCTGGTAATATCGGAAGCTTTCATAATGTAAGACTTCATTCTTGTCCTCCTCAATTTAATTTTATAAAATGGTTGTGTATGAATAAAGTCCGGGGCTGTGGACATCTATATTTAACACGTACTTAACAAGTTTATCACTACACCATCTCAATGTCAATACCATATTCAACTTTTTCCAAGAACAAGCCGCATGCCGGTGCGGTATGTCCTGTATCCTCCCTTTTGCCTTCTCTTAGCAAAAGTTCCATATCATAATTCTTTCCTTTTCCGATTTCGACCAAAGTTCCTGCAATAATTCGTACCATGTTATATAAAAATCCGTTTCCGCTTATTCTTATCTCCACGATACCTGCATTTTCCTCCACATTTAACGAATAAATTGTCCTTACAGTAGTTTTTGCGGAAGAACCCTCACTGCGAAAAGCGGCAAAATCATGCTCTCCCACAAAAAACACCGCTACCTGACGCATCTTTTCAAGATCTAATTTTCGCCCTACAAAATAAGCCTTATTTTTCTCAAACGGATTTTCCACATCACACGTGTTCACACGATAGCAATAAGTTTTCTTCTTGGCATGATACTGTGCATGAAAATCTTCATCCACCAAAAAGCTTTCCGTAATACGAATATCCCATGGAAGATAATAATTAAGTGCATATTTCAAACGTTGCGCAGGAATTTTTGTATCTATGTGTACATTTGCCACTTGTCCCAAAGCATGAACACCGCTATCCGTTCTCCCGGAGCCGATTACCTGTACTTTGCAATTTGTTGCGGAAAAAATTGCTTTTTCAATCTCTTCTTGAATTGAACTGCCGTTATCCTGTTTTTGCCAGCCACAATAAGCTGTTCCGATATACTGTATCTTTAATAAAAAATTCATTTTTGCATCCCTCTTTAGTTCTTTCACAACGTATTATACATGAAATATTGCAATTTTTCCATTCCTATCTCTCCCATATCTCTTTTGGAAACATATCCGTCCTTATCCTCTCCGATTTTATAAACTCCCTTCGCTTATAAACTATCATTCTCCTTATAAAAAACTTATTCGCCGGTTCATCTCAAAATTCCTGTCATTCGTCCAAGTGAGGATACGTATTGATTATTTTTATCAATTATGTTATAAAAAGAATTAGACACTAACAAAATATGGAGGACTTTATGAATACGAAACGTTT
>JBGZJG010000142.1:0-2808 GCA_041848665.1 Filifactor sp. | reverse complement strand
TCATTCCCCCTTTCTAAGGGGGTTAGGGGGATATTTTTCTATACTGTCAGTGTACTTATGTTATTCTACATCTTTACATCCCCCTGCCCCCTTCAAAGGGGGAGTTTTTAAATCTCTATACTCCACTCATTCCCCCTTTTTAAGGGGGTTAGGGGGATATTAATTCTTCTATGTCAATATATTTTTGTTATTCTACATTTTTACATCCCCCTGCCCCCTTCAAAGGGGGAGTTTGGGAATCTCTATACTCCGCTCATTCCCCCTTTTTAAGGGGGTTAGGTGGATATTAATCTCCTGTGTCAATGTACTTATGCTTTTTTGCATATTTACATCCCCCTGTCCCCTTCAAAGGGGGATTTTTGTAGGCTCTATACTCTGCTCATTCCCCCTTTCTAAGGGGGTTAGGGGGATATTAATCTCCTGTGTCAATGTACTTATGCTTTTTTACATATTTACATCCCCCTGCCCCCTTCAAAGGGGGATTTTTGGAGGCTCTATATTCTCTCAACTCCCTGAAAGGGGGAGTTTTGGAATCTCTATACTCCACGCATTCCCCCTTTTTAAGGGGGTCAGGGGGATATTAATTCTCCTGTGCAGGTGTATTTTCTTTTTCTGGTTCTTTTACTGTTTTAGAAGCCGACACCTGCCCTAATCGTTGTTTGTATGCCGTCATCGTATCGGTCATTAGTTTGTTTAACAAGCGTACAAAAGTGTTACTTTCCGCAGATGGATTAATAATATCATTGGCAAACGCAAAACGAACTAACTCCTTAAACAGGTTATTAGCTTCTTTACGAACCTGTTTTACTTTGATTTTGGGTGCTGATATCTGATTCTCTGCACGAACATTAACAAGTTCCTGATAGCCAGAATTACTTTCTTTGAGCGAGGCAACCGCTTGCGTTAGTCCTAAGGCTTTGATATGCTTCGTGTTTTCCGACTTTTCTAAATCTTTAAGCATTGCATCAATGGCTTGCGACTTTTGTCGTGTAGGCAAAGATTGCGTACCTGAATAGTTTTTCAGTTCTTTGAAAAGTGCCGTAGCAGCTTCTTGTCGGGAAGTGATAGGGCTTTTTCGCTCCAATTTGAAAGAAGACATCAGGTACGATAGCAATTCGCTACGTTGTCTGTCTAACCGATTGATGTTTTCAGACTCTTGACTTATTCTACTTTGGCGTGAAGCCTCTGTTAATAAATCTAATTGAGTTTGAATAGCATCAAACAGCTCTTGCTTAACAGCTAATTTTTCGATAGTAGCTGTACTTACCAATTTCATAGCACTTTTTAAAAATTGTGCATACTCGTCGTTGTTCAACTTAGCAAAGTTTGGCAACAAAAATTCTGATAAATTACTCATAATAGTACGTATTTAATTTAAAATTTATAATCATTTTTATTTACAAATAAACTTTTTATACTTACTTTAACAGATTTTACAAAGAATAACAAGGCTGTTTCAATTTACTCATTAGCTTTGTTTCGATACGAAAACTACATTATTTTTTATCTACCGTAATGACCTCATTCCAATAACCTAATTATTTTGAATCTATCGGAATGACCTCAATCCAATAACTAAAACATTCTAAAATCAGTGTAACGACATCGTTCTAATAACTGTTTATTTTATAAATCGTTAGAATGACATATAAACACTAATTTGTGTTTTAATAACCTATAAGAACGACCTCATTCCTTGTAGTTTTAATTTTCTACTTTGTTGTTTCTTTCAGCGTTTTGTAGATTTTTGTATACATATCTATTAAAAATGCTATTCTTCCTTGACTAAAACTTTTTTAGATTCCAATCGTTCAGAAAGCCACTCAGTTAATTTGTTTATTTCCTCTTTCTTATTCACGTTTTTAGCATCTTTTTTCCATTGAATGCGAAAGACAGGAATAGTGTCAATCTTTTGAAAGTTATTTATCAATTCGTTAGCAAACGATACAGAAGATATATTTGTATAATGAATGCTTATTTCTTTGCTTATCTTCTGAAATTTTGAGGCTTCTTTGTTATATTTGCTAAGTGTTTCTACTTCTTTTTGCAGTAATTTGATACGATTTTGGCTTGAAACAAGCTGTTCTTTGTTTGTATCATACAACTCTTTCACGTATTGGCTTTCGTCTTTTTCGCGGGCATCATTTAATATACGAAGCTCTGTATCTTTAAGATACAAATAACTATTCTTTTGATTTTCCCATAGCTTTTGTATCTCTTCAGATATAGGAGCATCACCAAAGAAAACCAATTCGATGTATGGTTTTCCGTTGTTGTATTCTATTTTCGAGAAATCTTTCAAGAATTTGCCCCCTTCCAAATCGTAAGTTTCAATACTTTTCTCAATAAACTTATTGGCGTTGTTGGTGAATTGAGAGACTTTCCATACCTCATAAAAGGTATATCCGGCAGGAATCATCACCAGCGTAGCCAAAAAGTAGGCAATTCGTGATATTTTCTTCCGTTTGGAAGAGTTTGCATATACCACCATTGGCACTTTAATCACCCGAAGAACTATAAAAGTTGCCAGCCCGATGAATATCGTATTGATAAGAAACAAATACAATGCTCCGAAAGCCAGCTTGAAGTTACCTACCGCCAAGAAAAATCCCACAGTACAGAGCGGAGGCATCAAAGCTGTTGCAATGGCAACTCCAAAAATGACACTTGCCATAGTTCCTCGTTTGGCTCGGGCTATTACCAATGCCAATCCACCAAAAAAGGCAATAAGCACATCGCGTATATCGGGCGAGGTTCGTGCCAATAGCTCCGAAGAAGTATCTTGCAAAGGGAACAACCAGAAGAATG
>JBGZJG010000141.1:0-3560 GCA_041848665.1 Filifactor sp. | reverse complement strand
TAAAGTTATAATAAAATCTACTTTTTTCTGATAATATCAGATTTTCTTTTTCATAAGTATATACTATGTCTATCTTTTAAAATAATGTTCCGTATTATTCTGTATACTACTATTTAATTAAACGATCTATATAATAGGAGTATGGATATAATAAAACATATTACTCATATAGATTGGGCTACTATCTTGTTTTAATCAAGGAACAGTATTCATAGATATTTCGTATAACCATATCCCCCGCATCATAAGAAACGTATTTCTTCTACAAAAAATACCTGCCGAAATTTTTCGACAGGTATTTTCTATAAATGATTTTATCCACTTTTTGATTGCTCTAAAAATTTCGTGTTATCCGAAAGAAAGGCTACCGCTAAATAAATACAAACAAAAGTTATACTTGTTTATCTTTAACGAACAATAACCTCCTAATCATTCTTACAGAGAAGACTCAATGAACCAAAGCTGTTTATTATAATATTGTACTTGTTCATCCATCAAAGAAGTTGCGCTAAACCAACCCATTTCATCCGAAGCATGGAATAATGTGGTTGCCTCATCACGAAGTGTAATAAGGTCTTCTTTTACAATTTGGAGCACTTCTTCCGGTGTAAATACTTTTGCATCAATTTCTTTTATTTTTGCATTTGCAAGATAGTCAACCAATTTGCAATCAGGCATTACTCCATATATTTTTTGATGTTCTGCTACTGCATCAAAAAATTCAAACGTTTGATCATAAACCGCCTCAGTAAACTGATGAATGGACATAAATGCCAAACCTTTTACGTTCCAATGCAAATTATGCAACTTGAATGTGATTACTGCTAAATCCGCCAAATATTGATTAAATTCCTTATGCAATTTCATAAAAAAATCCCCCTTTTATCATTATTATTGATATTGAATATCTATATCGTTATTACATGTATACCGCAATGTTTCCGTATTAATCATTTTTTACAAAATTATTTTCTTTTTTATCTTTAACTCTTGTATGCTATCTCAAATAAAATCGTCCTCCAATTAAAATATGATTAAAAAATCAAACACCTTGACAATTAAAAATATAAATATCGTCCCTAAACAAGATAGTTGTTTTTATTTAAGAACAGTGTGAAACACTTATTCACTTGACACAACAAACTATATACAACTGTGTTTTTATGCGAAATATCTGACGGTATTTTATTTCTTTATTACATTTCCCTACTCACAAGTTCCTAATCTCATGACTGGTAATTTCAGTTTGTTTGACTACTATGAAATTACAGTTTCGTTCTATATATAAAACACAATATAGACAAAAAATTTTTTAACCTCTTAATTATTCCTATTTCCAATATCTCAATTCACAATCTCCGTTACAAAAAATAGGTTTCTACCCTATTTTTTTCAATTCTCTCAAAGGATTTTGCTTGCCATATATCGGTTTTTCTCTTTTGTTCAAGCTTTGCATAAATTCCTTCAAATACATCTCCCTGATTCAAAAAATTCTCCGACAATATCAAATCTTGCTCAAAACACTCTTTGAGATACATATGCTTTGCACGGTTCAACTGCTCAATGGTAACAGCCATAGCTATGGGCAAATTTTCGTTCATCTCCTGTAAAGCATCCTTCACGAAAGGACTGTCTGTATCTTTTTGTAAACTCTCCCAAATTTCATCCAAATTCTGTTTGTCAAAATGAAGTTGAATATCTTTCCGGTGTTTTTGCAAATAACCTTCCTCAATTTCCACACTATAATCCTGTATCATGTCTTCAATGGTTGCAGATACTTCATTTAAATTTAATTTCTCCCAAGAAAATTCCAGAATATCCTGTTTCAGGGCTGTATAATCTCTGCTGCTGATTTTATAATCTGCAACCTCTAAAAAAACACAGTCCTCCGCTTTGATTATTTTTCCTGTAAGTGCAAGATATTTACCTAATCCATCTACCATCTTGGACAAATAATATCCCGCCCCGACATCCGGAAAAAATCCGATTTTTACCTCCGGCATAGCCCAAGCAGTATTTTCATTTACAATGCGAAAATCTGTTCCTATGCTGAAACCGACTCCACTTCCCATGGTTATTCCATCCAAATACGTAATAATCGGTTTTTTGTAGTCGGAAACATAGTAATTGAGGGCATACTCTTTTTGAAATAACTGCATTGCCTTTTGCTTTCCATCTCGTTTGTAAACCTCCTTCATCTCAACCAAATCTCCGCCTGCACAAAAAGCCCTCTCCCCACTTCCTTCAATAAAAATGAGTTTGGTATCCTCATCATATTCCAACTGTTTTAAACAAGCGGTCAATTCATCTACGACAGCTTTGTTAAAACAATTCAATTTTTGCGGACGATTTACGATAAGCGTTGCCACATGTCCGCTTTTTTCAACTAATACACTTTTCTCCAAACCTTTCACTCCTCAATCCTTCCATCTATAAAAAATGTCTTAGATCCTCCATATTTCCTGTATCGACATACTGTTTTTCACTTGAACCGTCTCTTAATCTTTTTCCAACGGTTGAACACCTCTGCTCACAAAGCATTTCATCCTATCAAGCTTTGAAGATACGGAGGGCGTAGTACCCCTTTTTCCGTAATAATTGCAGCGATAAGTTCATTTGGTGTTACATCAAACGCCGGATTAAATACATTCACTCCTTCGGCGACTTTCGGCTCTTCATACCACATATCGGTCACTTCTTCTTTTGGACGTTCTTCAATCGGAATATCCTTACCGCTTTTTGTATCCAAATCAATCGTTGAACTCGGCGCACACACATAAAATGGAATTTGATAATGCTTTGCCAAAATTGCCACACCGAGTGTGCCGATTTTGTTTGCGATATCACCATTTGCGGCAATTCGATCAGCACCTACAAATACTGCCTGTACCTTGTCTTGGCTCATCACAGTTGCAACCATGTTATCACAAATCAAAGTGACATCCATACCTGCCTCATGCAGTTCGTAAGATGTAAGCCTTGCTCCTTGTAAGAGCGGTCTGGTTTCATCCACAAAAATTTTAAAGCCATACCCCTGTTCTTGTCCAAGGTACATAACTGATGTTGCCGTTCCGTATTTTGCAGTTGCAAGCTGTCCGGCATTGCAATGCGTCAAAAGTCCGTCTCCTTTTTGCACCAAAGTCAGTGCATGTTCTCCTATTTTTCTGCACATCTCCACATCTTCATCATGAATTTTTTGAGCCTCTCTTTGCAAAATAAGTTTGATTTCCTCTAACTCTTTTTCTCTATTCTGTATAGCTTTTTCCTCCATACGTTCCAGTGCCCAAAACAAATTCACTGCCGTCGGTCTCGCACTTGCCAAATACTGTTTGGATTCCTTTAATTTCCGAAAAAAGACTTCTTTATCCTCTGTTTGAATTTGTTCCGCCGCCAAAAAAAATCCGATTGCCGCTGCAATCCCAATCGCCGGCGCTCCTCTTACACGCAGTTTGTAAATAGCTTCCCAAATATCCTTTTGCTCCGTAAGATACAACATTTTCTTTTGATTGGGCAACAGCGTTTGATCAAGAATTACCAAAGCTTTTTTCTCAAAATTCAAC
>JBGZJG010000140.1:0-11661 GCA_041848665.1 Filifactor sp. | reverse complement strand
TATTTTTTATATCGGTATTGTCATTTCGATCTTTTCTTTGTTTGCCATATTTATTAAGAATAAGAGTGTAGAGATAGGAATTAGTGTTGTTGTAGCAGTTTTAGGTGTTTTACAGGTATTGCTTCCGGAAACGCTCATGAGTATGTGTATGCTGCATAGCATGCGTTGTTATTCAGTCATGAAACCATTTGTTATTATTATGGGGGTCGTAATTGTGATTTTATCTGGTCTGAATATTGTTTCAAAATGTATGAATGGAGGAGAAAAAGAGTGAAAAAGATAGGAGTACTTTCAATTATTGTTACGCTGATGGTTTTAATTACGGCATGCGGAACCGTATCGGAACAGGAGACGGAGATGCACAATGAGAATGTGATACAGGCATACTGTGGTGCGGGAATGAAAGAACCGTTTGCTGAAATTGCAAAGCTTTATGAAGAAAAAAACGGCATAAAGGTTGAAGTGACCGTAGGTAATGCGGCAGAAATCAAAAGTCAAATTTCAGCATCGCAGGAAGGTGATATTTGGATTGCCGGAGGGGAATCGGAACTGAAATCTCTTTTTGAAAAAGATTTGATAGCGGATACGAAGGCATTGGTAAAACATATTCCGGTAATTGCTGTGAGTGAAGGGAATCCGGCAAATATTATGTCTCCGCAGGATTTGACAGGAGCTGAGGTGAATATGGTGGTGGGAGATGCCGAATCAACACCGATAGGAAAGATCGGAAACAGTTTTTTAGAGAAACAGGGAATTGCAGATCAAGTAAATATTATTGCGAATACTTGTTCTTCTCCAGCAATGATTACTGCTTTGCAGGCCAAGGAAGCAAATGTTGCCATTATGTTTAAAGAAAATGCAGTTGGAAAAAAAGGAATTGAAATTGTAGATATGCCGGAAATAAATCAACATATTATGAAGGTGCAGGCAGTGCGTCTGTCCTGTGGAAAAAATAAGGAAGAAACCGATAATTTTATAAGTTGGTTGGATTCTGATACAGCAAAAAAGATTTGGACGGACTTCGGTTATGAGTTGGCAGATGAGTAAAATGAATAGAAGATATACATTTTCTGCAGTGGCGATGTTAATTGCCACTGCGGTATTTATATTTATTACATTAACGATGCTGTGCATCGTTATGGAGGGAGCTGCAAATTTAGATACGGTATTTCAAAATGATGAAGTGTTGTGTGCTTTGAAATTAAGTTTTTGTACAGCTTTTTTATCTACGGGGATTTGTATTCTGCTTGGAATTCCATCAGCTTATGCACTTGCATGCATAGATTTCCAATTGAAGCCGATATACAATGTGATGATTGAATTGCCGCTTTCGCTGCCGGATGTTATGTTGGGCTTGAGTCTCCTTCTTATGTTTTCAACTATGCCGGGAAGATGGCTTTCTCTTCATGGAATTAAGTTTATTTTTCATATCAACGGGATTATTTTAGCACAGTTGATAGTCAATCTTCCGTTTTTTATTCGCTTTGTAAAAACTGCATTTATGGAGTCCGATCCGCACATGGAAATTGTTGCGGAAAGTCTTGGAGCAAATTCGTTCCATACTTTTTTTCTTATCACACTTCCTATGTGTGGAAATGTTATTTTGAGTGCATCGATTCTTGCGTGGTCAAGAGCATTGGGAGAATTTGGGGCGACACAGATGTTAGTTGGTGCCACAAGGCTGAAAACAGAAACATTATCAACAGGAATTCATCTGAATATGGGAAGTGGGGACAGTAAAGCAGCAATAGCATGTGCTATGCTTTTGCTGATGCTTTCTTTGGCAGCACAAACTCTTTCTTATATAGGGATCAGAAAGAAAATAGGATTGACTCACAGGAGGAATAAATGATACGAATGAAAGATTTTTCCATTACACGTGGAATTTTCAGATTGAATAATATCAGCCTTGAGATCGCAGATGAGGAAATTTTAGCCATCATCGGAAAGACAGGAGCCGGAAAAACGATTTTGTTGGAATCGTTGGCAGGGTTATATGAATCGGAGGATGGAATTGTGGAATACGACGGTGTTCCAATTAGAAATATACCTCTCTGTCGGAGAAAATTTGGATTTGTTTATCAGAGTTGCTGCTTGTTTCCGCATATGAGAGTAAAGGATAACATTGCATTTGGGCTAAAGATGCATGGCATTTCAAAACGAGAACAGAAAAAGTTAGTAGAAAATATTTTGTGTGAATTGGAAATAGAGGCATTGGCGGAGCGTTGGCCGGAAACGTTAAGCGGAGGAGAAAAACAGCGGTGTGCTTTGGGCAGGGTTTTGGTGTTGAAACCGAAAATTTTGTTTATGGACGAACCTTTTTCTGCTTTGGATCCTGAAACGAGAGAAACGATGCATGCTTTGATTCAAAAAATACATAGACAATATCACTGCAGTGTCATTTTTGTAACACATGATTATTGGGATGCACAGGAGCTTGCAGATCGAGTAGTAGTTATGGAAAACGGTAAATTAAAAACAATCGTGTAGAAAAAGTTGATAAAATACAAGAAGAATGTGGAATGATAACAAAATGTGGTAGAGGAGGAAAAGCATTGAAAGAAAAAATATTCTCGTTCCTTCCATTTTGGAATATGATGCGTAGAGGGAACAGGAGTTTTGCGTTGACAGGGCTTGTTGCATTGTTGGCTTTTACTGCATTTGCCGGAACAATTATTGTGACGGGATTGCAAAATGGAATGGATTCTTTGGAAAAAAGACTTGGTGCAGATATCATGGTGATTCCGGAGAATGCGACAATGGATTCTGATTTAGAATCTATTATATTACAGGGAAACACCGGATATTTTTATATGGGAAGTGAAAAATTGGATGAAGTGGCCTCGCTTGAAGGAATTGGAGAGATATCCCAACAATTATTCTTGGCTTCTGCCAATGCGGGGTGTTGTTCTATGCAGGTACAGATAATGGGGTTTGATCCGCAAACGGATTTTACAATTTCACCTTGGGTGAAGGACTCTTATGATGGTGTTATTCAAGAGGGTGATGTTATTATGGGATGTAATTTGATGGGCGATGTCGGAGAAATCGTCCGTTTTTATGATGTAAAATGCCGTGTTGTTGCAAAACTTGCGAAGACGGGTACCGGTTATGATAATGCTGTATTTGCAAATGAAGATACATTGAAGCAACTGATACAAGCATCAGTTGAAAAAGGATTGAATACGTTTGGAAAAGTTGATCCGTCAGCAGTGATATCTTGTATTTTGCTGAATGTGAAGAGTGGCTATGAGATTGATGATATGGTCAATACAATCAATGTTCGTATTGATGGAGTAAAAGCAATACGAACAACAAATCTGACTACGGGGATTTCCTCAAGTTTAAGCGGAATTGCTTATATTATGCAGTTTATGATCAGTGTAGTTTGGAGTATGTTGTTTTTTGTTTTGATGTTATCATTTACTCTTATGGTCAGTGAACGAAAAAAGGAATTTGCCATACTTCGTGCAATGGGAGTATCACGTAACGGACTTGTTCTGACTGTGTTAAAAGAAATTTTGTTGATTGGATTGGCAGGTGGCGTTATTGGTGTAGTTTTAGGATTCATTGTAATTGTACCGTTTGGAGGAATGATGGAGGAGAAGATTGGATTACCTCTTCTTTTGCCACGTGCAGGCAAAATGATTTTTAGCGGAGGTGCTTCCATCATTTTGTCGTCGTTTGCAGGGACAATTTCTTCGCTACTTACAGTTTGTCGAATCAGTCGTATTGATCCAAGTTTGATTTTGAGAGAGGAGCATTAAATGGTATTGAAAGCAGAGCAGATTAGTAAAAAATTTTCCCGTATTTCAGGAAATACAAATATATTTTATGCGGTACAAAAAACGGATTTTGTCCTTCCGGGAGGGGAACTTACAATATTGGAAGGTAGTTCCGGAAGTGGTAAGACTACATTGTTAAATATGATGGCAGGACTTCTTGTACCATCGGAAGGAAAAGTTACTTTGGACGAAATAGATATTTACAGTATGGATGATAAGTTACTTTCAAAATTCCGAAATGACCGATATGGTATTATTCCTCAAGGGCAAACGGCAGTATCGACGTTGACGGTATTGGAAAATGTTATGTTGCCGGGGAGTATATATGGACAAGATAAAGGGCTTATGAAAAAAGCGGAACAGCTTTTGGAGCGAATGGGAATATTGAATTTGAAGAGTGTTTTCCCAAACGAACTCTCTGGAGGTGAAATGCGCAGAATGTCGATCGCCCGTGCATTGATTCGTGACCCTGAAGTTATTTTTGCAGATGAACCGACCAGTGATTTGGATGATGGGAATACGGAATTGGTTTTTGATATATTAAGGGCAATTGCCGGAGAAGGGAAAGCAGTGATGGTTGTTACACATGAGAGAAATGCAGATAAGCATGCGGATCGGATGTATCGAATGAATGGAGGATATTTAAAAGAGGTGTGATTTCTATGAAAGAAAAAGAAAAAACAAAAAGATCTGGACAAAAAGTTTTGATTACAGTTTGTACGATTACAGCAATTTTTATTGTGAACATAATTATTGTGAATCGATATAAAAGTAATAAATATCAACGTGCTGTTGAACTTATGAATGAAGGAAGTATAGTAGAAGCGTATGCTGTACTTTCTGAATTGAAAGGATATCAAGATAGTAAAGAACGAATGTATTCCATCAGGAAACAGTATCCGGCTGTTTGTTTTGCCGCTGTTAAGGAAGGAGATACTGTGTTTTTTGGAAGGTTTGAGCAAGATGGAAATTTAACAAATGGGGCAGAGGAAATCGAATGGATTGTGCTTGAACATAGAGCAGATAGGGTATTGCTTCTTAGTAGATTTGTTCTTGTACCTATGCCGTTTCATGACGAATATACAGAAATTTCATGGAAAGATTGTTCGTTGAGGGCGTGGCTGAATGGAGAATTTTTAGAAAAGTCATTCTCAAAAATAGAGAGAGAATTGATATGGACGGTGGAAAATAAAAATAAAGGGAATGAGGTGTTTGAGTCAGCGGGATGTGTTCCAACAAAAGATCAATTATATATTTTTAGTTTGGATGAGGCGAGTGCATATTTTCATACAGATGAGCAGAAATATATGATCGGTTCCGCAGCTGCAACACCATATACTATCAATCAAAATATCCAAAATTCAGAGGATAATGATGAGAAGGTTGCATGGTGGCTAAGAACGTCGGAGGTATATGAATTTACGGCGGCATTTGTTGATAGTAACGGAAACCTCTATCCGAATGGGGCAGTAGTAAATAATGATATGTCCTATGGAGTGCGACCGGCATTGTGGATTGATATCAAACCTTCTGATATAAAATAAACATATTATGAAACATTTCGTTCAGATGGAAAAAAGTTTGGATAATCAAAAAGTTCATATTGTTGAAAAAAAGGGAGGGAGAATGATTTTATTTCTCTCTCTTTGAATTACATAAAATGCAGTTATTTTTAACTATGATAGATGTGTACTTTCAACAGTTTCGCAGAACATCATCATGAATGCGACGGATAAAAACAAAATTGCGAACCAGATGGAATGCAGGCCGAATTGTTTTCCAAGTATGGCACCGAGCGATGCACCAATCAAAAAGACAACGATAATAAAGAAGTAGTCGAAACTCTTTTTTTTGTATGCGTTTGTCTTTGGTAATGTGATATTGGCAGAGAAGCGTTGTTGCAGCACGCAAATTTCCGATACACATTGTTGTTGCATAGGCATTTCCATGAAATTTATTGAATGCAACAACTTGCATAGCACAAACAAATGATAGTGTCATATTTGCTAAAGTATCCATATTGTGAGGAATAAAACCGACAAGTATCATCAAAACAATTTCCGATAACAATACCATTTGTCTCCAATGAAGTTTTTTATTTGTTTTGTGGAGTAATTTGATTTTTTGTGCAATATAAGCACCGCCGACAAAGGACAACAAAGGAAGAAGATAACGAATTGCTGTCGGAAAATTCCCTTCGGCAATATTTTGTCCCAGTAGTACGATATTTCCAGTTTGTGCATTAGCAAATACTTTTCCGCGGCATAGATAGGAATAGGCATCTTGAAAACCGCCGGACAGTGTCAAAAAAAATCCGATTCGAATAGTTTCTGACATTTGTTTTCGGACTGTGTTCAAAGTAAAAATCTCCTTTGTGATAAAAATATAATTTTATTGTATTTGAAAGTACACACGAAGACTTGATTTCTCTATAAAACAAATTCGTGTATTTCAAGTGATTTTACAATTATATTAAAAAATCTCTATATATATCAATATTAAGTATACATCAAAACAATATTTTTTAGAAGATATGGAGACAGGATATCTTTCAAAGAATGAAATTTTTATATAAAAATGATTTAATTTTTTTATTGTGAGACTAAAAAATTATGTTATAATAAATATAATAAGGATTTTATAGAGAATTGGATTGAAAAACAGCAATAAATGTATCATCAAAAACTTTAAATGGATAAGGGTGTGGACGAATTTTATGAATATGAAAAAAAGAATATCCATGGCAGTCATTCGAAGGCTGCCCAAATATCATAGATATTTGAAGGAACTCTTGGATAAAGAAGTGTATCGTATTTCTTCTAAGGAATTGAGCGAGATTATCGGATTTACCGCATCGCAAATACGACAAGATTTGAATAATTTTGGCGGTTTCGGGCAGCAAGGATACGGTTATAACGTAGAAGAATTATATGATGGAATCAGTCAAATTTTGGCATTGCACCAAAGTTACAGAGTTGTTATTATCGGAGCGGGAAACATGGGGCAAGCGCTTGCAAACTATCCATGGTTTCAAAGTTCCGGATTTGAAGTACAGGCATTATTTGATGTCAATCCCAAATTAATCGGTTTGAAGATACGAAACATGGAAATTCATGATATAGAAGAACTTACTGAATTTATCGAAAAAAATCAAATTGATGTTGCATTCGTTTGTACGCCGAAAGAAAAATCACAAGAAATTGCCGATATTTTATCTGCGACTTCCATTCAAGGGATTTGGAACTTTGCACCTATGGATTTGCTTGTAGCGGAGCACATTGTGGTTGAGAACGTACATTTGAGTGACAGCTTATTCGTCTTATCTTATTTATTGAATGGAAATATGGGAGAATAAAAGGTTTTGGAAAAAAAGAATGTGTAGATTTTCAATTGTCTCTCTGATTTAATAAGACTCTACATTTTTGGCGGTTTTGTTTTCGTCTCTTTATAGTTATGGTTGGTTTTGAATAAGAAAATATATGAGGGATAAAAGTTTGTAATATAGTTTTTGCACAAAGTCGCATGGTATGCGACTTTTTATGTGAAAAAAATCATGCTGCTATTTTTGTAGATTTTTTTATATGAAATTTTTTAAAAATGGCCTAAATGGGCCATGCAAAAAAGAATACTATGCGATATAATTTTAAGTAACAAAATGATAATTTCTACGAAAAAATAATTCATACAAAAAATTTAAATTTGTGGAAGTTTTTATTTATGGATGGATTGTTTGACAGCTTGGATACAGAAGTGCCGAATGATATTTTTCGATACAAAAAGAAAAATTGATTTTGTCATCTGATTAAAAAAGTATCGGAAGGAAGAAGTTATCATAAAAAAATAAAAGGAGGAAATAACATGAAGGGTAGTAAAATTTTAAAAATAGTAGGAATTATTATGATTGTCGGTGGAGTTTTGGCATCCATCGCAGGTGTTATTGCTTTGTTGGGAGTAACTGCATTCGTAGCACTTTCAGATGGAGCAAATGCAGGCTTGTTATATGCGGCTTCATTCTTGGCTTTGGCTGGCGGTATTTTGCAAATTATTGCCGGAGTTAAGGGAGTGAAATATTGTGAAGATATATCTCAAGCGGATGTATGTATTCGTTGGGGTGTGATAGTAGCAGGACTAAGCGTAGTAGGAAACATCTTAAATGTAGTTGGCGGACAGCCATTTAAAATCGGTTCACTTATATTAGGGTTAATTGTACCGGGACTGTTCATTTATGGCGGAATGTTGAACAAACAATCTTAATATGAAAAAAAGTACGAAGAATAAGTTTGCAATCGTATTTTGAAAAATGAGTTATAGGATAAAATGTATTGATAAAAGCTGCTGTGACTACTTATAAATAAGTAGTCACAGCAGCTTTTAGTTTTTAACAACTAAAATCATTATATCTATATATTTAAAGTGCTTATAGTAGTTTTTAATTTTTAAATATCTTAAAGTGGATTTATAAAACTTAGCTTATAGAAGAAGTGTTAATAATATCTTCAAATAAAAAGAAGTATCCACAGCTTAAAAACAATTTGTAATAATATTCTTGTTTATTGTTATGTAGTGTAGTCGGCTTATTTTTGAATTTTTCTTTTAAATACCTATTAAATATTGTATAATTCAATCTCTATAAGCAATTCTTTTTGCCATATTTATATGCTTTATGAAAAGAAAATTCGTTTTATTTTTCAATCATAAATTTTTATTAGAGTATAAATAAGATCGTTGTATAAAAAAACAGGCATCTTTCGATGCCTGTTTTATACCAAGGAACGGGTATATTTTAGTACCATCCTCTTAATTTCATTGCTTCTGCAATTTGTTTGATAGCATACATATAAGTAGCTTCACGAGGTGTTACATCATATTGTTCTTTTACTTCCCACATAGCGTTGAAAGCTTGAACCATAGATTGTTCTTGTCTTTCTTCTACTTCTTTTTCTGTCCAGTAGTATCCGTATCTGTTTTGTACCCATTCAAAGTAAGAAACAAGTACTCCACCGGAGTTTGTCAAAATATCCGGAACAAGAGGAATATTTCTTTCTTTTAATGCTTTATCTCCTTCCGGAGTAGTAGGTCCGTTAGCAGCTTCGCAAACCAATTTGCAGTTTAATTTAGCAACAGTTTCAGCTGTCAATACGTTTTCCATAGCAGCTGGTACGAAGATGTCTGTATTTAATGCCCAGAATTCGTCCATTGTGATTTTCTTAGCTTTTGGATAGTCACAAAGAACTTTGTGTTCTGCAACATAAGCAGCCATATCAGCGAAATCAAGACCATCTTCATTGTAGATAGCATAGGTTTCTTTTGTTTTTACGAAGTCAAATTCAGCAAGAGCTACGATTTTAGCGCCTTGTTTTTGGATGTTTTTAACAGTGAATTTACCAACGTTACCGAAACCTTGAACAGCTACTTTAGCGCCTTTGATGTCGATACCGAATTTTTTAGCGGATTCTCTAACGATAATAGAAACTCCAAATCCGGTAGCTTCGTTTCTTCCCAAAGATCCACCGAATGCAACCGGTTTACCTGTGATAACACCGATGCTCATTTCTTCTCCGTTTAATTTAACATATTCGTCAACCATCCAAGACATGATTTGTCCGTTTGTGTTTACGTCCGGAGCAGGGATGTCAATTTTTTCTCCCAAATATTTGTGTAATCCACGTACCCAACCTCTGGAGATTTGTTCTAATTCTTTAGCGGATAATTCTCTTGGGTTACATGTAACTCCACCTTTTCCACCACCGTAAGGAAGTCCTAATACTCCACCTTTGAATGTCATCCAAATAGAAAGAGCTTTTACTTCATCAGGATTTACATCTTGATGGAAACGAACTCCACCTTTGCATGGACCTACTGCAGAGTTGTGAGCGGAACGATATCCTTTGAAGATTTTCAAACTTCCGTCATCCATTCTTACAGGAATAGCAATTTCGATCATTCTTTGAGGTTCTTTTAACAATTCATATACATCAGGTTCCAAACCTAATTTGTCGCAAGCGTTTTTAACTTGCAATTGGGCATTCAAAAAAGGGTTCAATGATTCTGCCATTTTTAACACTCTCCTTAAAATATGATTTTTAATTTTGTGAAGTTTTTATTCTCTTTAAGGCAACTGTTTCATTGGTATGTAAAAGCCATGAGTATCGGTTTTTTACAACAGATACGGTAAAGAGAAAAAATCCTACTTGTTTGATATATTTATATCAAAGCACAACGTCATTATATATCATAATAAAGAAGAATGCAACCGATATATCGTGAATTATTTTAGAAAAAATCGAATAAAATATGTAAAATATATAAGGAAAATGAAATTTATTTAATTTTTTTATTCTTTTTTTAGACAGCAAATTATTTTGCATTGATAAAAATTTGTTCTGCTACAAAATAGTTGCGCAAAAAAAATCAGCTCATATAAAAAATGCCCCCATATTTTTTCAACTAAAAAGAAAAATATTGAACAGAAGTATCAAATGATAATTAACAAACAAAGTAAAACGGAGAAAGGAAAATAAAAGAAGTGAAAAACAATATAATGAAGTAAAGAGATATACTTATTTTTATAAGACACAAAAAACTGATGAAGATGAAAAATAGAGAGATAAAAACGGCGTGAAATAATTAATTGAAAAAATAAGTCCGAAAGTATTTACTTTTGAGAGTGAGTTTGCTATAATAATATTGTAAAATTATTTTAATGTTATGGGAGGAAAAGACAATGGCTTATAAAATTTCAGATGCTTGTGTAAGTTGTGGTGCTTGTGAAGCGGAATGTCCGGTAGGTGCTATTTCTGCAGGAGATACACAATATATTATTGATGCAAGTGCTTGCATTGATTGTGGTGCTTGTGCAGGAGTTTGTCCGGTAGGCGCACCGCAAGCGGAATAATTAACAGAATTAAAAAAATTAACTTAGCTATTAAAAGACGAAGTGTGGGGACACTTCGTCTTTTAAATTTCTTTTCGTTTTAGCAAGGCGGTTGCATTGTATTTTATACGAATCATTGATTATCGTTATACGAAAAGCTGCTTTTTATTCTATAACCCTACTTTTTTCTAATGCTGTTTTATTTTCTTTTTCATGACCATCAAAATAGTTCATGTCAAATTGAACGATTTCAATTCTCTTTTGGAAGAACAGAGGTTTCGCCATATTGTTCAAAAACGTCTAAAAAATATTCCGCAATCTCGTTGCACCAAAGAGCTTCCGGATTACCGTTCATACAAAAATATAGGCTTTCTCCGTTTGCATATTTTGCTGAAAAATGCACAGGCGAATACGGAATGGGAAGTCCTGACGTATATTGGTCCGTTCCGTTAAGGGAGGATAACTCAAGCTTCTCAATAAGCTCTTGTGAGCCTTTAAGCACTTCATTATCGACTTTTATGCTCACCTTGTATCGGTTTTCTTCGCTCAAGATAAGTTCATTTTTTTCGTTTCGTTCAAGCTTAATATGAAGGTAAGCGTAATCATGGTTTCCATATTTTTCCGTGTAAAAAAAATCGGTATTTATAGAGGATAAATCCTTTGATTGAATTACCTTCGGCGCATCAAAACTGTTATCGATCGTTCCGCCACACACAACCTGTTCATTTGTGTTCATAGAGTCCCCTCCGTTATAGGTACAAGCACTAAGTGCCGATGTAAGGATAACAAATGCCAAAAATTTTATCAAACGTTTCATAGCACACCTCCGATAGTTAATCATACCATGAAATAAGCGAAAAAACACATATTGCCACGATATATAAGAAAAAGAATTGAAATTTCAAAAATTTATTCGATAATTTACAATACTATAACGTATTTGAAAATAAAAGATATTCAAGTAGATGAAAGGGAAGACTGAAACAAAGAAAGGGAAATGTC
>JBGZJG010000139.1:0-4843 GCA_041848665.1 Filifactor sp. | reverse complement strand
CTGCATAAATTATTAAAAGTGTTGCCTCAAAAAAAGAAAGTGTATGAGGCTTATTTGCTATGCACATTTTTAGGTTTTGTAACTGGAAAATATTCTAACAATTTTTTAAAATAACTATTGACTTTCCTTAGTTGGTCTACATAAGTTGGCTACATAAGCTGGCGTTGATAATATAGATTTTTGAATTTCTTCGCTTCGAACTATCACAGAGAAAAGAACACCCTTTGCCTCGGTAATAATTCTCAAAGTTGAAACTTGTTGCTACCCCTACCTCACTACCTTTTAAGTCGGTAGCAAAGTAGGGAGTAGTGAACTTCTAAAAATTCTTAAAATGGTGGCAGAATGTTATCCATCTCAATATATCCTCCATCGCCAGAACCTCCAGTGAACTTTCTCACATAGAATTTCTTACTTACTCTGATAATGCCATCGATTTTGTGCTTTTTGCTCTTAACGGAGGGCTCCAACACCCACTCTTCCTTCATCTCATTTGCCATCAATTCGGAGAATACTTTCTCATTTGTTTCCGGATACCGACTTGTAAATTCTGCCGAACAAAGCAGATTTGGAGTATCGGATTTCGTTGCCTTCCATTCCATAAAATCGAGGAAGTTTTGAACATGACGATTTTCGTTTTTATGAGTCTGAATGACAAAATCCAGATCCTGTCTCAGCTCTTGCGGAAGATAAAAATCGTGTAGATTGTTTTCATAAATATATACCGCCTCGGCGATTGCCCCTTCAAAATCCCTTTTCACAATTCTTTGATGTTCTTCTCTCGAAATACTTTCTAAAACAGGAAATTTCTCGGGATCGTATATCACCGGAAGCACGATATTTTCAGCTTGAACTTGCACAGGAAGGTATCTTCTTTCTCCCGAAAAATCTCCTAGAAAAGTGGCATCGTTCGTAGTGGCAATCAGAACACAAGTTCTCTTAACATCAGCGGAAAATCTTTCATATGGAAGTCTTACTGTACATGTCCTTGCAGAAATAAATAGCTTCGCTTCATCGGCACTTTTGGCATTTCTCAGAGCCACAAACTCTTCAAGCTCAACAATAATTTTTCCAACCAAGTTGCTGATGGCATCTTTTCCTTTAATATTGTTTAAGGAGCAATACCATTCGGGAAGTAGTGCAAGTCTTTCGATGAAACTTGTCTTTCCTGCTCCTTGGTCTCTCGTCAAAACCATCAGTTCATCAAATTTGCATCCCGGCTCAAAAACCCGTTTCACCATACCTACCAGGATATGCTCCATGATCCAAACATTGAGCTTTGAGAAAGTTGCTCCAAGATATTTGGGCAGTAAGTTTTCAATATATTTTCCTCCGTCATAAGATAGTGACTTCATATACAGTGCAGGAAGATTGACCGCTCTTTTTTGAGCAACAAAAGTAATGGCATCTTCCATCCTGTTTTTCGAATATTTGATTCCGAAAGTACTTTCTATCTCCACCCCGAGGATATTGGTCATTTGATCGTTCCATTTTCTTATCTCATCCCCGTTTGTCTTTTCACCTTTTAGAACACCTAATAAACGAATCGTTCTGCTACAGGTATCAAAAAATATCCTTCCATCTATAATCCCCTCTTTAAGACAATAAGATGGATTTACCAAGATCGTAATAATATTTGTGGTGCTACTTTTAATTTGTCCCTTATCCGTATATTCCAATTCACGAGCCAGATAGTCTGTAAGCATGGTATCCTCAATCACGAGCCAATCATTCAAGCACATCACCTTCCCTTTTTCTGTGATAGTTGTAATTCCAATAATTTTGATTTCCAACTAAAATCGCTTTACGGATGCTCTGATCCAAGTATCTTAAATACGATAGTTCATTTCTCCTCTTACTCCGATCATCACTTCGATTGAGGGCAGATTGTAAGAATATCTCCTTCATCAAATCTGCATTTCCATGAGTAAAACTGTTTAAGAAAAGTAAAAGACAAAAATCGTCCTTGCTGGCATCTCCACTTGAGTAAGAACCTTCAAACAGAGCTCTTGCCTTAGGATTAAGCTTGCACATAATCTCTATAATATTTGAAATGCTTGGAACGCCCTCAGGAATCCTTTGATAAGAACAAAATTTCTCTCTTACGCTACTCTTTGGTGCATAAAGCTTAAAGCATTTATCAATCTCCCGTTGTTTACATGCTATATTGTGAAGCGGTCTATCTTTTGTACTTATTACATTTCCAGTCATCGCAATGCAACGATTTTCCTGATACATCTCCACCTGTTCCATTTGATTATTAAAATTACTCGGTATCTTTCCTTTGGCGAAAATATGAATCCCCTTACCCGATTGTGAAAATTCCACATAGGTATCCTCAAAGTCTTTTAAGAAGGCTCTCCATTTTTCCTGCTCTATATTATCTAAATCTATACAAAGAAAAGGATCATCTTTGCCTAGCACAAAAGACAATCCATCACAACCACTGCTCTCTAAATTATTTACTGCTGTTTCAAAGTCTGCCCAATGCATCTTATTGTTCCAGTCTTTAGATCTCATAGTAACCGGACTTACCGGAATCTTTTTGACCTTTATCCTTCCATTTCTGTCCTGGATTTCTATTCTTCTAAACCATAACCATTGTCTATAGTTTCTAAGCTCCAAAGGAATGTTCTTCCTATAATTACAAATCTCTATCATCTTGTCTCCCCCCTTTATCACAATATTGTTTGCGAACGAGGATACAACCTGATAAAATAATCTTGCTAGGGATGATTTACCAAGTTGTATCTCATCTGACCTTCAGTTCGTACTGAGGGTCTTTTCTTTTTTTAACTCCTCGTAGATTTCTAAGATGTACAGCAGTACCTCTTCATCATAATCATCGAATTTCCCAAACTTTTTTATGACAGCAGCCAATCGGAAAATTTCTTTCAATATGGCATCCACCACTCTATAATCCGCATTGATTTTGATTTCATGGTTTATCAGGAGTCCGATAAAATAATCTTGCTTCGTCAAACCGCTTAACTCCACACACTTATCGATTAGTGATGCTTCTTCGGGCGTTGCTCTAAAATTCACAATGCGATTTCTCTTCCTTTTCTGCTCATCCTTTTTCTTTTTCACTCTGATTTGCTTCGCTCTTTTCTGAGCATACTCCGGTCTAAACATCTTCATCCTCCTTGAGCAAAGCATCCCAATCGTTTGCAGAGCTTCTTCGCATCTGTGCGAGTGAATCCGCCATCTCTTTCTGCTTGCTTGGAAATAAATGAGCATATCGGAATGTAATATCAATCGACTCATGTCCTACTCTGTCGGCAATTGCTGTTGCTGAGAATCCAAGTTCAATCAATAACGACACATGAGAATGTCTCAGGTCATGTACTCGTATCCTTTTCACATTCGCCTTACTTGAGCCTCGATTCATTTCATGGTGCAAGTAACTTTTCGTAAAAGTGAAAATCAAGTCTTGAGATCGCAGTTTATAGAAACCATCGAGATAGTCCTTTATCTCCTCTGCAAGAAAATCCGGCATGGCAATTTTTCGCACGCTCTTTTTTGTCTTTGGTGGCGTGATTACATTCTTTCCATCGATCCTCTGTAGAGACTGGTCAATCTTTATGATATTGTTCTTGAAATCGAATTTCTCTTTTGTTAGTGCCAGTAGCTCTCCGACTCTCAATCCACACCAATATAGAATTTCAAAGGCATAAAACGATTGTGGTTTGTCCTTGATCGCTTCAATGAAAGCTTCGTATTCTTCTCTTGTCCAAAAGAGCATTTCATTTGCTTCTTTTTCACCCATTGTGCCCACATCACGAGCAACATTGTTTTTCAAATTGTAGAATTTGCAAGCGTGATTCAAGATACTGCTCAGTTGTGCGTGTATTGTCCTCAAATAAGTCGGAGAATAGCTTTGTCCTTTATCATCTTTCATCTTCATCAGCTCGTTCTGCCACTGGATGATAGAAACCTTGCTTATCTCAGTTAAAAGTAAGTCCCCAAGATACGGCATTATTTTACTCTCAACAATCGCTTCTTTTGTCCTCCAAGTATTTTCTCGGATTCGTGGTTTTTTGTCTCGTCGATACAGTTCAAAAAACTCCCGAAAGGTCATTTCTACAGAATCAGAATGGGCGATCAAAAACTCCCTTTCCCAATTCAAAGCGTCTTTTTTTGTCGCAAATCCTCGCTTTTTCTTGGTGAGCTTTTCCCCCTTCCAATTGGTATATGCGAACTTACAAAACCAAGTTCCATTCTTTGTTTCATCTTTGTATGCTCCCATACTACACCTCTTTCTTAGCATCTCTGCCATAGCAATACTTTTCCATAAAATACCTACGATTCACTTTCCCTCTTTGTACTCGGTAGCCGAGAGTTACAAGTTCTTGATTCATCTCATTGATCAGTTGATATGCAGTAGTCCTACTTACTTCCAAGAACTCTTGCACTTCTTTTGCGTTCATAAATACCTTGTGCATATTCGCCCCTCCTTTCATTCAAAAATGGCGCAAGATTCTCCATTCCTATCTTGAATTAGGACGAGCGTCAATTTTATTAGCTTGCGTTCGAACAGTTCATTATCGTTCTGTTTGGTTTTATTATAACCGTTCATATTCGTTCTGTCAATAGTGATTTTAAAATTTATTTTTCTATAACCTCATTTACTCCAATGTTCTTATAAGTCTTACACAGAACACTTTTGTTGCGTTTTGTGTAATTTTGTGATAGAATATACGAGATGAAATCTACTTATTTTCAGAAAGGAGCTTTCCTATGATATCCGGACAAAAATTAAAAAAGCTTCGATTACTAAGAGAACTTACCCAGAAGGAACTCGCAATCAAAGCCGGATTGACCGATGCTGCCATACGAAATTATG
>JBGZJG010000138.1:0-6903 GCA_041848665.1 Filifactor sp. | reverse complement strand
TGGAAGCTTACCACGACCATCCATTTACCCTATACACCGGCAAGAGACTGAATGATATGGTAGATAGTATAAGAGAAAACGGAATACTTAATCCAATTATCGTACTCAAAAAAGAAGATGGAGCTTATGAAATACTCTCCGGACATAATCGGGTTAATGCAGCTGGACTTGCGGATCTGAAAAACGTTCCTTGTATCGTCAAAGAACATCTTTCGGAAGAAGAAGCCTATACCTATGTGATTGAAACCAATCTGATGCAACGATCCTTTTCCGACCTGCTACCAAGCGAAAAAGCTCTTGTACTCAAGCTCAAATACGATAAGATCGCCAGTCAGGGCAAGCGAAACGACTTGAAGAAAGAAATAGAAAAATTGGAACAAGGGATTGTAGAGAAAGAATCCAAAGATAGAACCGATAGCAGAAAAGCACTTGGAAAAGAATACAATCTATCGGGAGCATCCATTGCAAGATATTTAAGACTGAATGAATTGATAAATACTTGGAAAGAAGCTATTGATAGGGAAGAAATCGGACTGACGATGGCAGTGGAACTATCTTATCTTTCCAAAGAGATACAGGAATATCTGTATCAGCAATGTGGAGAATTGGAACTGAGCTTAAAACCAAGCGACGCCAAAGCACTTCATCTGATGAATAAACAAGAAAAGCTAAATCAAGAGATGGTTACATCATATTTGTTGAACTTGAAAAAGCCAAAAGTGAAAGAATATCAAAACATCAAGCTCTCTCAAAGTATCTATCAAAAATTCTTTCAAGATGAAAGCAACGAACAGATACCGGTGATTATCGAGAAAGCATAGGCAAGAAAGATGAGGAAAATTAAGACTCATAATCTTTCATAAAAATAATAAGTTACTACCTGAAACATAATATCAATCAATAGTAAAAGAGGTTTCCAAAGTACTGGAAGTCTCTTTTTTGTGTAGGCAAAAAGAGAAAATTAAATAGCAAAAGGTTCTAAAGAACAGGAGCATCATCAATATAACACCGACTTGATAGGGACGGTTTTTGTTCGTAAAAATTCAAAAAAATGGATTTTTGTTAAATTAGTATGTGAGATGGATTGCTCACATCATTTTTTTATTTTAATAATTGTGAAGTCTTTCTTCAGAAAAATTTAGAATTACTTTGAATTGTTTTTTATAATTTAAAAGTATAATGAAAACAGAGAAGCGGCAAGGATAAAAAATTGCCGAAAGTAAAAAATAATATAAGGAGAAGGTTATGAGAAAAAAAATTAAGATTTTGTTCATTTCGATTTTATGTGTGGTGCTACTTACCGCTTGCGGTACGGCAAACACGGGTGTTTCTGCTGCAAGTGTGGATGTAGAAGCAACACCTAAGACTGATTTTTATGCATACATCAATAAGCAGTGGCTAAAGGAAACAAAGCTTAAAGAAAATGAATCGATGGTTGATAATTTAAGTCAGCTTACAGATAAGACAAATGATAGTATCAGACAAATGGTAGAACAACTTGATGCTGATTATGACAGTCTTAAAGCAGGAAGTGACGAAAAAAAGTTGATTGATTTTTATCGTCTGGCTAAGGATTTTGAAATGAGAAATACGTTGGGACTAAACCCGATAAAGCCTTACCTTGATGATATAAAAAAAACATCGAGTATTGATGAACTGAGTAAACTGACTGTAGCGATGTATGGCAAAAATGTGCATACACTTTTTAAAATGAGTGTGAGTCAGGATTTTAAAAACAGTGCAAAGAATTCACTTTATATCGATCCGCAGGAACTGAGCTTTTCAAAGGAAAATTTTGAAGGAACAGATGAATTTTCCGTAAAGAAACAGCAGGCGTTTAAGGAATATCTAAGCGAGGTATTCGTGCTTGCGGGAGATGTACCTGAAGTTGCATCTCAAAAAGCTAAGTTGTTGTTTGAGCTTGAAAGAGAAATGGCATCTGTACAGCGACCGAAAGAAGATTTAAACGATTTTGAAGGAAAGTATAATCTTAAAAGTTGGGATGAAGTAAAGGCACTTGCTCCCAGATTGCCGATTTTGGAAACAGCGAAATTATTAAATGCAAGTAATGAGCAGTCGGTTATAGTAACAGAGCCTGAAGCACTTGTAAAAGCAAGCGAGCTGTATGAGGGAAAAAATCTGGAAGCTTTAAAAGCACAGCTTCAATATCATCTTATCGAAAAGTATGCAGAATATCTATCTGAAGATCTTATAAAGGCAAGAGCAAAGTATGACGGGGTATCTAACGGAGCAGTAGAAATTCCTACTCAAGAAGAGGTTGCTTTTTCAGCAATAGAAACAAATTTTTCAGATATGATTGGTAAGGTATATGTAAAAAATCATTTTTCAGAGGAATCAAAAGCAGATATTCTTGCAATGGTAGATGAATTAAAAGCGACTTACACAAAGCGAATTAAGGTGACTGATTGGATGTCTGAAGAAACAAAATTGCGAGCACTCAAGAAATTGGACACGATGATTGTAAAGATCGGATATCCTGATAAATGGGAGGATTATTCGAAATTGAATATCAAGTCAAAAGTGGACGGTGGAACTTTGTTTTCCAATGTTGAAGAAATTCAAACATTAAATCTTCAAAAAGAATTTGCGAATCTTGGTAAGCCTGTAGATAAAACCACATTCGGTATGCCTGCATATATGGTCAACGCATATTACAGTCCTAGTAACAACGAGATAGTATTTCCTGCGGGGATATTACAGGCACCGTTTTATGATCCTGACGCTGATCCTGAAGTAAATCTTGGAGGAATAGGAGCAGTTATAGGCCACGAAATTTCACACGCATTTGACAAAGCGGGCTCTCAGTTTGACGAAAACGGTAATTTGGTAAACTGGTGGAAGCAAGAAGATCTTGACAAATTTCAAAAGAAGGTACAGCAGGCTGCTGATATTTATTCAAAGTTAGAAGTGGCTCCGGGATACTATGTAAACGGAGAGATTTCCACAGGAGAAATAATTGCTGACTTGGGAGGATTGACTGTAGCACTGGATATTGCAAAACAAAAGGGCTACGATACGAAAAAAGTTTTTGAAGCCTATGGAAAGGTATGGCGTGAAGTATCAACAGAGGAATTTGCTATAGAAAATATTACAGATGAGCATCCTCCTGCAAAATATAGAGTAAACAATATTATAAATCAGCTTGATGAGTTTTATAAAGATTTTGATGTAAAAGAGGGGGATCCTATGTATGTGAAGCCTGAGGAACGTTTGCGTGTTTGGTAGTGCAAACGAAAGCAAAAATCGCAAGAATAACAGGAGATAGTAATGAGAATAGTAGAAACACTTAGAGGAAAACAAATGCTTAAGGAATTGAAATGGTGGGATATATTATTGCTTACCGTCATTATGTTCGGACAAGCTATTTATCAATCGACATTTATGTGGCTGTCGCTCGAGAATCGGGCGATGGCGGACTTTGTCGAATTTACAGCTGCGGATAATATTAAAGCCTTGATATCACAGGGTATGTTACTGCTTATTGCAATAATATACTTGAGACTTAGAAATTTTGATTTTTCACAGTGGAATGTAAAAATCACATTAAAGTCGACAGGCTTTGGGATTTTCCTGTTTGTCATAGCTGCTTTGGCTCTTGATATTTATTTTATGACAACGGGCATATTTACGTCGCCAAGACCGATGGCAATGCTGGCATCCGTTAATCCGATGCTTGCACAGATCAATTATACAACGATATTGTTTGCTATGCTAAACGGTGTATATGAAGAGATCTATTTTTTAGGAATGTGTCTATGTGTTTTACCGAAAAAAGTGAAATATGCCTTTTTGTTTTCTCTGCTTGTAAGGATATCCTTTCATACATATCAAGGTATTGTATCGGCTGTCGGACTGGGACTGCTCGGAATAATTTACTATTTTGTGTATGAAAAAACTAAGCGTAAGAACTTGTATCCGTTTTTTTTATCTCATGCGATTGCAGATGTAATCGGTCTTGGTATTCTTGCGTACTTATATTAAAATGATTTGACGTTGGCGCAAACTTTGCTTTTGTGGTAAAATATCCGCAGAGGTGAAGAAATGGAAAATAACAAAAGCTGTGTACTGATTGCTGATGATGAAAAGGAAATCCGTGACATATTAAGGTTGCTTTTGACTGCCGAGGGCTATGAGGTAATTGAGGCAGAAAACGGGAGGGAAGCTGTAAGGCTTTGTACTTCCTCTATAGAACTTGCTGTACTTGATATAAATATGCCTGAATTGACAGGAATAATGGCTGCGGCACAAATCAGAGAGAATTTTGATATACCTATTATTTTTCTGACTGCTTACTCGTCTGAGTCGGACAAGGTAATAGGCTTTTCTGCAGGAGCTGATGATTATATCGTAAAGCCGTTTTCAAATATAGAGTTTTTGATGCGAATCAAAGCCGTGCTACGTCGAAATAGAAAAAAAAATGAAGAAACGATACAAACGCAAAGTAACAAAATTGCATTTCAGGACGTATTTCTCGACTTGGACAATCAATCGATTATAAGAGGGCAGGAGGTTATTTTGTTAACCTATACGGAGTTTAAAATTTTGCAACTTTTTGTTACACACAAAAAGAAAATTTATTCGCTCGAAAATATCTATCAAAGTATTTGGTGCGATGATGCTGTCGGAGATAGTGCGATTATGGTTCATATTAAAAATATTCGAAAGAAGCTCGGAGACAGTTCAAGAAACTCAAAATATATCAAGACAGCGTGGGGAAGAGGATATTATGTCGAATAAACCGATTAAAGAGGGAATAGAAAGAGAGCGATTTTCCCACGAAATTTTAGGATTTTTGGGAATAGCTTTTGCAATAAGCGTGTTTCTCTTCGGTTTTTTATACCTCACAGCATCGTCGCTTGCAGAAATATATTTTGAAAAAATATATCCATCTTCATATAAAAGCGAATTGGAAGCTATTTCTGTATGGATTCGGAGCATCAGTCTTTTATCTGCGTCTTTATTTTTTGTTATTTTGTTTTCGGTACTTCTAGGACAAAAGGTTTCCTATCTTAGAGAGATTATTCGAGGAGTTGAAGCACTTCGTATACATCGTATGGATTATAAAGTTCTTGTTGAGGGAAATGATGAACTTTCAGAACTTGCCCAGAGCATTAACTATCTTTGCGAAACGGAAAGAAAATTGCTGGAAAGGGAAAAACAAATGTCGGAGGACGGAAATCGTTTAATCCGCGCTCTTTCACATGATATTCGAACTCCGCTGACATCTATGTTATCATACACTCAATACCTTAAGGAGAAAAGAGAGTTTACGCAGGAGGAAATGAATGAATATCTCGATATGATGTATAAAAAGGAATTGCAAATGAAGGAGCTGACAGACAGATTACTGGAGGACAGCGAGCGTAAGGTTGAATATATAGAAAACGGGAAATTTTTGATGAAACAGCTCACAGAGGAGTGGCTCGAGCTTTTGGAAGAAAAATTTCACTGTAAAGTCGATATGGAAAATTGCCCGGAATTTTCTATAGAGATAGATATACATGAGCTTAGAAGGATTTTTGATAATCTGTCTTCTAATGTAGAGAAATATGCGGACGTATCTCAGGAAGTGACACTTCAAATTTATGAAGAAAGCGGATATGTTATCATTGCACAGCAAAACACGACTGGAGAAAGGCAGGATAATATAGACAGACATCATATAGGTCTTGGAAATATCCGACAGATTGTGGGTTTTTATGGTGGAAATGTTGAAATAACGCAAAATAAAGAAAATTTTGATATTTGCATCGCTCTTACAAAGATTAAAACCGTTTAAAAAAATTGAAAATGTTCTGCTTGATTTGTTGCAGACTTAGGCAGGGCGGAAAGGAAGAGTTTTGACAGAAAAGACGATAGAGGGAATTATACTTGCGTTTATTATTCTCAGTGCAGTCAGTGTTCTTGGCTTGGTTTTGATGTTCGTCATCAAAAATAAAAAAGTAAATCGCATATTATTTTATGTTATGTCAATTTGGGGAATGATTTTGGCTGGAATAAGTGCGTTTATGATTCCAACAAAGGACATTATTATGCAGCTTTTAGCATGGGGCTTCGGAGCACTCGGAGCATCTGCCATGATGGTTCAGATTTGCAGCAGACAGAAAAACAGGGAATTGATTTCTAAGCTGCTCGTTGTTTTTTCCGTAATGCTCGGTATATTAGGAGTGTTTCTGCTTTGAAAATATTCTTTGATGTTTTTTAAAGATTTGTGGGGCAGTAGAGAGAGCGAATGAGGACCTATTTGGAGGTGATGGAATGATTTTTACGAGTGTAAAACAGTTAAAAGATGTGGTGAAAAATACGGAAAACCGATTAGGATTACTGTCAAATACACTGTTAAATTACTATATGATGGAGCGATTTCTTTGCCGTCTATGTGAAAGGGAAAAATGCAAAGAAGTACAGAAAAGGAACAGAGTACGGATCAGCCCGTTTTGGAAATAAAAAAGACATAAAACCCTATACGGATCCCGTCTTTAGAAACAATATTCCTCTTACTAAAACGGAGTGCATTACTATGAACAGCCGCCCGAAAAATCCGAAGTATGCGAGAAATAAAAACATCCTTGTAGTTGGAGGCTCCGGCAGCGGAAAAACTACATTCAGTCGACTTGTAAACGGTTTAATTCCGAACTATTATGAAGGAATGCTCACGGGAGAAATATCGGTGGTGGGAAAAATTCCTGAAGAAACGGAATTTTATGAACTGACCCCATATGTAGGTTCAGTTTTCCAAAATCCTAAGGCGCAGTTTTATACTCTGTCGGTAGATACGGAAATTGTATTCTCCTGTGAAAATATGGGTCTGGAAAAAGAAGAAATTCTATCACGATTTGATACTACGGTACATTCGATGCAACTGGAATCACTGCTGGAGAG
>JBGZJG010000137.1:0-3085 GCA_041848665.1 Filifactor sp. | reverse complement strand
TCCTTACATGCATCATTTTATACAATCGATAAAATAAATTCCCCATAACCTTCGTACAAATTCTATCGCCTATTTTGAAAGCATCTTTTCGCTTTCAATCCATCCGTTTCTGTACTTTTTCATTATTTCATGAAAGAAACCAAATACCCTAATATTCCAGAACCAATCATATCCGCTATGGAATGCGATAAGAAAAACGGAAATAGATTTTTACGATTGCTTTTTTCATACAAAAGATAATAAACTGTACCTAAAATTAAGGAAATTCCGATGGCAGGCAGCATGCTTTGGTAGGTATGGAATGAAAATCGCACGAGCAAGGAAAACAGAAACGCACCTTTCATTTTTTTTGAGTTTACGGATAAGCACATCCCCAAGAAATAAATTTCCTCATAAATACCATTGAGCAGTGAATACAGAACAAGCGAAAAATCAATTTTCGGCAAATCGGTCGGTGTAATAAAAGAACGTGCATACGCAAAGCCACCTTGCATGAAAGCCGTCACAAGGAAAAAAATATCCATCAGCAAAGCAATGAAGAGGAATAAAAGCACAGAATATAAAATGGACTTGGGGGTAATGCGTAGCTTCCATTTTGAAAAATCAAAATTTCGTATCCATAAATATAGCAAAGCAAGCAACAACAAAGCCAATTGCATTCGAAAGCCACTGTAATTTTGTGCAGTCGAAAAATCAGTTGCTCCCTCAAAAGACTCGGCATTGCTGCTTGAAATATACTGAATTGTCGATGTATAAATCGCATTACTGAATAATATTACGGTTAGAATAAGGATATCAAACCATTTGAGCTCCGTTGTAAAATCTTGTTTTCTTCTTCGTATTTTTTGTAGTTTCATATTTTCCTCCTATCATGTTGCGCATAATTCTGTTAGGCAAACCGTATCGTTCTAAATTCAATTCTTTCTGTTTGGAATTTCCATCCCATGATTACACATCCTTACGATATATCCCGAAAATAGTTTAAGAAAATACAGAATGTTCTTCATTGAACAATCTTCCATAAAAATAACCATTTTTCGGCACGATATCCTTATTTTCCGTTGTGTAGGATTTCATTTTTCAAGTCTATCGCAATCGTAAGACAATGTTATCGAAAAATAAATATAAAACAGATATTTGTAATAGCATATCCAAGAAAAAAACGCTATCTTAAATGATATTCACATTTTCCTTATCGGCAAAAAATGTGAATTTAAAATAAGCGTTTTGCTCCCACACGTCTCCAAATCATAAACATGCTTGCATATACCTGATTTTTTTCTATCCATAAACTTATACCAAATACGTTTCAACCCAAACATAATTGTATTCCAATTTATTTTTAATTTTTGCATTTTTACCGCTCATTTTTATTTTCCTCGATTTTGGGTAAAAATGTTTCTTTTATACCACAACACCTTCTCCATTAACAAATTTTATTGCCATTATTGTATGATTTCATAACAAACTTGTCAATGTGTTTAAAGGAGATTTTACACTTCTCCTTCTTTTCTCCTTTCGTCAAAAATCTATATTCCATATAATTCCATCTACATTTAATCCTATCGCTGTATTTTAATTTATCACATATTGCAATCCCTTTATGCCAAAATACCGATTGCAATTTATCTTCTTTTCTCTATAAGACTTATTATGTCCCTTTTACTATTTTCCTACATTATCCTTACATTTGAAAAAAATACGGACACTTTTTATTCCATATAAGCGATTTTTTCATAGAGTCTGCTCGCAATTTCAAGTGATACAAAACAAGTAACAGCAGTAATTGCAAACAATGTAAAAGACATCGTAAGACCGGAAGAAAAAATAACTTCCGTTATTTGAGATACTATGCTTCGTAGCACAGTCTTGTCTACCAGATTGGTGATTATTCCCGGAAACATACAAACGAAAATCCAAACCATAGCAAGTATGACTTGCCCTGATTTACCCGGCAAAAACTCCATCGGATAATAAATGGACTGCAAAATGACAATCCAACAAAATAAAAACGGTATTATCTTAAAATCGGGTACCTCTTTCGCCCTAAATGCCATTATCATATACAAAAACAGCAATAAGAGAAACAACGCACTTACAACTACAATCTTTGCAATGAAATACATTTTGATAAGTTCGTTTTTTTCAATAGGCAGACTGCGATACAGCTTTATCGGTTTCCCTGCTAAAATATTTCTATGAAAGGACATCATAAGCGTGAGAGACAACCAAAACATAACCCAAAATGCCATCCTGATTTTGTCCTCAAAAATATTAATAAATGCCGTTCCATACATAAAGTAGTGTACCGCAATAATTGCTGCGCAAATCCATCGTTTGGAAATATATTCTTCATAAATCCATGTTTTTTGCATAAAGCTCTCCTTTCTGTCTTATCCAATCGCTTAAACGTTTCCTGCTTGCAAAAACCTTTATCTTTTTACCTCAAGATTTGCAGGAATATTCTCTGTTCTCTTTTCCAATTTAAAATCATCAGCTTCTACGCATTAATCGATTTGTACGCAATAAAGAAAGAAAGCATGACATACAAAACACTCATGGTAACAAGCATTTTAAGAATGTGCATATCTATATGCACGAATTTTTTGGAACTTAGCATCATGATAGGCAATATCATTGCAGGAATAAGATTAAGCCATCTTTTCGGCAATACATACAAAAACAAATTCATAGTTGCTACATAAACAAAAACTCCGCCATAAAAAACAAGCAACGCTCTTTCCACTTCAACAAAAGCTATCCCGACTCCCAACAAATGGAGTGCCCCTACCATTCCCATCGCCAATATAAAACAAACTCCTGAAATTGCAATCATTTCTACATATGGATATGCGATAATTTTCCAACGTTCAATCGGCAGAGAAGAAAACAAAATGCGGTTCGCATCTTGGTTTTCGCCCGTTATATAAGAAAATATTACAATAAACAAATACTGCGCCACAAAATAAGTTGAAATCCATTCCCTTCTTATGCTGAAAATAAAAAGTATGGCTATCAAAAACATCCCGCCCTGTTGCAATATTCCTTTCAGATTATCATTGATATAAAGAACATAGTCTTTTTT
>JBGZJG010000136.1:0-3478 GCA_041848665.1 Filifactor sp. | reverse complement strand
TTTTTTTTAAATATACCATTATAATAAGACCAATAAAAAAAGTCGAGTGTACTTATTGCTGATTATGTTATACTAATTTGCGAAAAAAATAGTTTTATTTTGAAAAAAATCTTGTTTTTCAAGAATGTATAAAGTTTCAAAATAATGACATATTAAACAAAAGGTATGGCATAGCTGCTCTTTTTTGGGAGGAACCTCCTTACATCGACAAACTATATAAAAATTTGAAGGAGGCTTTTATGGAAACGATCTTGAAAGTAAATGCGATAGTAAGTAAAATTGTTTGGGGTTGGCCTATGTTGATTTTGTTGGTGGGAACAGGAATTTTCTTGAGTTTTCGCCTACGCTTTATTCAAGTCAGAAAATTTGGATTCACTATGAAGAATACGTTGCTCAAGATGTTTTCAAAATCAGCTGAAGGACATGGAGAAGTAACAGCATTTCAAGCGGTATCTACCGCTTTGGCGGCAACGGTAGGAACAGGAAATATCGCCGGAGTTGCAATGGCGATTGCAGTCGGAGGGCCGGGAGCGGTATTTTGGATGTGGTTATCCGCATTTTTTGGAATGGCAACCAAATTTTCAGAAGTAATTTTATCAATTGTATATCGTAAGACAGATAAAGACGGAGTTATTTCCGGAGGACCGATGTACTACATTCAAAACGGAATAAAACTTCCGTGGCTTGCAAAAGCATTTGCATTATTTGGAGCTTTGGCAGCGTTTGGAATTGGAAACATGACACAGTCAAATTCTATTTCAGAAGCTTTGAACAGTACTTTTGGTTTAAATAAGATGATAGTAGGAATTGTACTGATGGTTTTAACCGGAATTGTTGTTATAGGTGGAATTAAAAGAATTGGTGTGGTAGCGGAGAAATTGGTTCCGTTTATGGCATTATTTTATATCATAGGTGCAGTTGTTATTTTAGTATTGAATGCTGGACAAATTCCTCATGCGTTTGCCTTAATTTTTAGCAGTGCGTTTACAGGGCATGCGGCAGTCGGAGGTTTTTTGGGAGCGGCATTGAAAGATGCGATGAGAATGGGTGTTGCACGTGGAGTATTTACCAATGAAGCAGGTCTTGGAAGCGCACCGATTGCGCATGCGGCTGCAACAACGGACCATCCGGTACGTCAAGGAATGTGGGGTATTTTTGAAGTTTTTGTAGATACTATGTTAATTTGCAGTATGACAGCATTGGTTATTATCGTAACAGGACAGTGGAACAGTGGACTTCAAGGAGCGGCACTTACTACATCCGCTTTTGCGGCAGGATTTAAGGGAGGACAATATATTGTTGCATTTGGTTTACCCATGTTTGCTTTTACAACGATTTTGGGATGGGCATATTATGGAGAACGATGTGCACACTTTCTATTTGGAAATAAAGTAGCTAAGTTGTATCGTATTTTATATGTTCCCTTCGTTGCAATCGGTTCGGTAGGCGGTTTGAAAGCAGTTTGGGATATTGCGGATACTTTGAACGGTTTGATGGCAATTCCGAACTTGATTGGAGTATTGTTGCTTCAAGGTGTTGTAATTGTTATGGTAAAAGACTTTTTCAACGATCCGGACAGAATTCGCAAGTCTTCTGAAGAATATTTGTCGGTACTTCCTGAGAAATTCAGATAAAGAATATTTTTGTTACACAGAGAAATGAAATGACAGGAGAAAAAACAGACAAAATAGGGAAGACGGTATTTATGGAGAAATTCTTTGTTGATTTTGGTATTTGTTTGTAGGTTGACAGGTTTGTTATAAAGGAATAAGAAGTGATAAAACACATCTATAAAAAATCGCATATCATTTGAATATGCGATTTTTTTATAGATAAGCAATCTTCTATAAATTCTAATTTTTCTCTTTATAGACTGCTTTTACATTTATCGTTTTGTCAAAGAACCGAATAATCCTCGAACTAATTGATTTCCGATTTGACGCCCAAAACTTCCGGCTACACTTCGTGTAACTTGTTTCATTCCGGTTTCCAATAAGGTGTCTCGATTGGAAGCTCGTTTGGAGGATGTATTTTTTTTCTTTTGTAATTGTGCTCGTTCTTTTTCGAGTTGTGCTTGTTCTTTTGCTTTTTGTTTTTCCCAAGAGGCTTGTTCCGCAAGCCTTTGTTCATCTTCTTCCTCTTTTTTTATTTTTGCCTGCAATAATTCATAAGCGGATTCTCTGTCTATGAGTGTCCCATATTTTGCATAAAGCGGCTGTGTTCGTAAAAAGGCATCCAGTAGAGCGGAGTCGGCAGGACCCATTTTGCCGGAAGGCGGAAGAATGGTTGCGATATCTACAATGGAAGGGCGTCCTTCTTCATCTAAGAAAGAAATTAAAGCTTCCCCGACTTTTAAATTGGTAATTTCTGTTTCGACGTTTATTGTTCCGTCGGTTCGGAAGGATTGCGCGGCAGCTCGAATGGATTTTTGATCTTTAGGGGTGAAGGCACGCAGTGCATGTTGTACCTTGTTTCCAAGTTGTCCCAAAATGTTATCGGGAATATCGGCAGGATTTTGGGTAATAAAATAAATGCCAATGCCTTTGGAACGAATGAGACGAACAACTTGCTCGATTTTTTCCGTTAGAACTTTTGGGGCACTGTCAAATAACAGATGTGCTTCATCAAAGAAGAAAACCAATTTCGGTTTCTCCAAATCTCCCGCTTCGGGTAATTCTTCAAATAATTCTGAAATCAGCCATAATAAAAAGGTGGAATAAATTTTTGGCTTATGATAGAGTTTTTCTGCATTTAAGATGTTTATTTGCCCGCGTCCTTGTTGATCGATTTGAATTAAATCGTAGATATTTAAAGCTTCTTCGCCAAAAAATAAGTTTGCACCTTCTTCTTCAAATGCAATCATTTTTCTCAAAATAGAGGCAATGGAAGTGGACGATAGATTTCCATAAGAATTTTTGAAACTTGCAGCATTGTTGGAAACATACTGTACCATTTTTTTTAAATCTTTGTAGTCTAAAAGGAGCATTTGCATATCATCTGCAATACGAAAGATAATGCTCAAGATGGAGGATTGCGTTTCGTTCAGTTCCAATAATCGAGACAACAACATGGGACCCATTTCGGAGATGGTAGTTCTTACGGGGAGTCCTTTTTCGCAAAAAACATCCCAAAATGCAACAGGATGGGAAGAAAATTCAAATTCTTCAATTCCGAGGTTATGCAAACGTTCTTCTAACTTTGGAGAAGGTGCTCCGGCTTCCAAAGTTCCGCTCAAATCCCCTTTGACGTCTGCTAAAAATACGGGAACACCCGCATCACTGAAGGATTCTGCAAGTACCTTTAAAGTGACGGTTTTTCCGGTTCCGGTTGCACCTGCAATCAATCCATGACGATTTGCCATGGAAGGCAACAAAAAAGCAGATGTTTTGCCTTTTCCTACTAAAATTTTATCTTCAATATACATAATTACCTCCTTCTTATAATAAAAAATATATGATTTTTGTTCAACTTAGTACAA
>JBGZJG010000135.1:0-3297 GCA_041848665.1 Filifactor sp. | reverse complement strand
TTTTTTCAAAATATCCTCTTCCTCGTTTACGGAAAGAACTCCAAAAGAACTGTCAATATCCTCTTCCTCATCATCTTCCTCTTCCAAAATAAAATCTGAAATCGTGTTTTTCAATTTGGAAAAAATACCGTGTACAGAGGAAAAAAACATTTGCAACGCACCTACCATGCGATTAGGTCCAACTCCAAAATAAAAACCTAAAATAAATAAAGTCAGTATCAGGATAAATAAAACCAATCCCCAACGCCCCATGAAGCGATGAAATACATAGGTTAAACTATATGGAATAACCCCTATTCCCAATCCTTCGGCCGAATCTGAAAATAACCGTCCTAAAATACTTAGCTGGTATTTGCCTCCCGGCATGGAATTCAAATTTACTCTTCCGTATAGCAAACTCAGATCCAAAAATGACAAAACAATTAAGCTGCGAGGTATTGATTGTAGAGAAAAACGGTTGTAATATACTAATCGCACAGCACCCAGCACGAGGATAATAATTGACAACACCATCGCCAATTTTCCGAATATCCCGAGAAAAAGAAAGCGTATCCCTTTTCCCAAAATCCCCATGGAATCCGTATTAAAACAAAGTGCCGTAAAAACACCGAAAAATACCATTGAAACAGCAATAAGATTTTCGCTTATACGATTTTTTTTTCGTTTTTTCTTTCGTGTGATTGAACTCACTCTTTTGGATTTATTTTTTTCACTTTTTTGTTGTCTGTTCTTTTCATTCTTTTTTGCCAAATTAACCACTCCAACACAGCTTACATTATTTTTGAAAAATCTGTCTACATAATCCTTACCTAACAAAAACACACATAGAAAATCCACTTCATCCTTCAGCAAATTGATTTTCCAAAACAGGCGTGCTCCATTATTCAACAAACTCCTTACAATATTTTCTTAACGAAATTTACCAATTTCCTCTTATACGAAACACTTATTTAAAGATATAATAAAAACCACTTTCTATGAGTTATCCTTTCTGGTATTAATCTACCTTAAAACATTCCTTCTATTCTTGATAAAATACTTTCAATGCCTGTATCAAATAAAAAATATCTTTCGCTCCCATCAACTCTCTGGAAGAATGCATAGACAACATCGGATTACCGATATCAACCGATGGAATTGCCAACTTGCTTGCTGCAATCGGCCCTATTGTCGTTCCCCCGATTTGGTCCGAACGGTTTACAAACACTTGACACGGAACTCCCGCTTTTTCACAAATTTGCATAAAAACCGCTGTGGAATAACTGTCACTCGTATACTTTTTCGCATAACTTAATTTAATGACCGGTCCTTGATTTATTTTTGGCTGATTGGTAGGATCCGTTTTTTCGGGGGAATTCGGATGTATCGCATGTGCCATATCGCAAGACACTAAAAAAGAACGCTGAATCATAGTATAATATTCTTCCTCACACATATTCATGGCGTTAGCAATACGATATAATATAGAAGAAAGAAGCATGGAATCAGCTCCCATCCTTGTCATACTGCCCACTTCCTCATTATCAAAAGCAATCATCATATTGATAGATTTACTCGCTCTCGTTTCTGCAAGAGCTGCAACATTTGTATAAAACATTGCCAGATTGTCCAAACGTGCACTGCTTATCAATTCTCTTTGAAATCCGACATAAGATGCTTTTTCATAAGGATAGAGAAAAATTTCATAAGAAAGAATTTCTTCTGTGGTTGTGTCGATTTTTTTTGCCAGCTCTGTCTCAAAAAAATCCTTCGTCATTTCTTCTCCACAAATTCCTATAATCGGAAGCATATCCTTCTGCTTATTGAGTTCCTGCCCTTTATTTACCTCACGATTTTGATGAATTGCAACATTTGGAATAATCGCTACCGGTGCTTGAAAATCAACAAATTTCGTTTCCGTTTCAAAAACGGATTTTCCTTTCAATTCCACTCTTCCCGCCATCGAAAGCGGTCTGTCCAACCATGTATTTAAAATAGAGCCGCCATATCCTTCTATATTCAATTTCATATAATTTTTTTCTTGCATATCGGGATTGGGTTTTACCAGAAAACAAGGGGAATCCGTATGAGAGCCGGTTATCCTAAAATGATCCGCCTCCATTCCTATGTCAAATGCAATTAAGGTGCTTTGCAAGTTAATATAGTAGCGCTCTCCCTTTTTTAAATCCCATTTTTCTTTTAGAGATAATTCACAAAAACCTTGATTTTCCAAATAATCCTTCATATACAAAACGGCATGATACGGAGAAGTTCCCCTATCCAAAAATTTCATAAGTTCTTCATTATACTTATTTTGTTGCTCCATCACCATTTATCCTCCAAAGAATGTTCTATTATAAAAAATTTTATTCCAAAAAACAAGATACCCTTCTAAAACAGCAGCATCTATTTTTCCTATTGCAATCTTTTAACTTCAAAATGTTATATAAATTTCCTACTCTTCATCATTTAACAATTCCTTTAATTTCAAAATTTCTTCCTTTGACAAAGTAATCCCCTTACTCATTTTAGAATGGTCTTCACTCCATTCACGGATATCGTACTTTGCCTCTCTATCATTCCAGCTTACCAAGTTCAATTCCTTTCTCCACCCTTTAGGACTGATGGATAAAACTCCTATTGATTTGACAATTTCATACTTAATTTCCATTCAATCAATCTCCCTTCTTCAACAAATTATATATCATGTTTATCAGATTGAACGATCGCCTTTACTCGCCATCTCTCATCATAAGTTTGCTCATTTCATTTCGCAAACTTATCGCCAACCCTGACGGGGGCTCTATCTGCCAATCATACTTCGCTCTCGCTCGTATTCTTGGGATATTGCTCCCAAGTGTTCACATTATACTATAAATACTAAATTCAAGCTTCGCCACCAGCTCGCTTTCATTAAGTGTTTAGGTATCCCTCTCACTAAACTCAAGCTTCGTTATCTCTCGCTTTCATTAAGTGTTCACATTATACCATAAATACTAAATTCAAGCACTGCCCTACATTTTTCTTTTGATTCACACATAGAGATTTTTAGGACTTACTCCTTCTTTTCTTGATACTCCACATCAATAATCTTACTGTCTTTCTTTCGATTTTTTAACTCTATAACATTGTCATCATTTTCCCTATTCAAAATTTCCAGCCTATATTTCTCCAATTCCGCAGAAATTAAATCCAGAAAAAATACAATTATTACAATATCTTCCAAATATCCTAAACCAAAAAACAAAAAATCCGCAATCAAATCAAGCGGCATAATAAAATAGCCAATCATAAAGATAAGCAATAGAGCTACCTTTG
>JBGZJG010000134.1:0-3811 GCA_041848665.1 Filifactor sp. | reverse complement strand
GTGCGTAGCGTTGATACAAAGAGTGAAATTGTGAAAATCCTTCATTTTAGGCAGTTTTACAAGCATGCTGTCTTTGTGGATGACGGTGAAGGTGGGAAGAAAAAAATTCAAAAAAATTATATTGATGTGAATGTTTGTATTGATATGGTGTGTGGAGATACAAAGAATGCTTTAGAAGGTGAGGACTAATATTATGTTGAGATTGCTCATTAAAATAATCTTGTTTCCAATCAGTTTATCGTTAAGTATCCTCACGGCATTTTTGACATTCTTGCTGAGTGTGAGCAGTGTTATTCTTGGGATTGTTTCCTTTATTTGTGTGATTGCGGCAATCAGTGCGTTTATTCAGAAAGATACAAGCACAGGAATACAGTCTCTCATAATAGGTTTCTTGCTCAGTCCTTATGGACTTCAGATGCTTGCTGCTTTTATCATAGGTATTATAGAATCCATAAATGAGGGTATCAAAGCAATCTAATAGCGGTAACCGGCAAAACAAAATATTTTTGAGATTTTAAGACGATGGATAGATTCTATCGTCTTTTTTTATCCCTGAAAGGAGGTGCGAAAAGTGGAGTTCGATTATTTTTATCATAGGGAGGGAGAACGCTTCAGCTTTTATATGCTTCCCAAAATTCTTCTGACACACGAGTTTTTCAAACCGCTTTCTTCCGATGCCAAAATCCTCTATTCGTGCCTGTTGGAACGCACAAACCTATCTTTTAAGAACAACTGGCTTGATGAGGAGAAGAGGATCTACATCGTGTTTACGATAGATGAGGTTATGGAAATTCTCGGAAAATCAAACAAGACGGCAGTGAAGGTATTGAATGAACTTGATGCAGACACAGGAGGAATCGGGTTGATTGAAAGAAGGCGAAGAGGACTTGGAAAGCCAAACACTATTTATGTGAAAGACTTTCTGAGTGTGTTTCGCTCCGAGTGTAATCATTACACTTCAGAAGTGAAAGAATTACACTCCGGAGATGTAGATTTTACATTTCAGGAAGTGAAGAAAGTACACGGTAGTAATACTAATATTAATTATCCTGATTATAGTGATCCTGATAATAATTTTTGGGAGAAACAGCTTCTGCGAAGAAATACGGTTCATTTCAAAATGTTCTCTTAAGCGATGAAGACTTATCGGATTTAGAGAAAAAGCTTGGAAGTAAGCTTGATAACTACATTGAAAGACTTGGAGCTTATATGAGCAGTACAGGAAAAATCTATAAAAACCATAAGGCAACCATCTTGACTTGGTATTTCAAAGATCAGGGAGTGAAACAAAATAGCAAGAGCAATATCCCTACTTTAGAAGAGTATGAGAGAGGAAATTTTCTATGAGCGATTTAAGGGAAACCATAATTGACGGTGCAGAATACACTTATGATACTGAGGCTGAGTACATCAAAGACGGACACGCTTATTGCAAGGTGTGTAATGCAAGAAAAGACGGGAAGATACTTGAGATTTTCGGTCGTAAGATGATTTTCAAGCAGAAGTGTGCTTGTGATATTGAAAAAGACAAGAAAGAAAAAGAATGGAAGCGAAGAATGGAAGTGATGGAGCTTAAAAAATCCTGTTTCATTTCAATGGCACAGTGGGAACACACCTTCGGTAATTTCGTCGGAGAAGAGTCCAATGCACTTATGATTGCAAAGAACTATGTCAGAGACTTTGAAAAGATGAAGAAAGACAATATCGGACTGATCTTCTTCGGAACAGTCGGCAGTGGCAAGACTTACCTGGCGGAAGCTATAGCGAATGAACTCATAGAAACTTTGTTATTGAGGGTAAAGATACGAAACTTTGCTCAGATTATCAACGATTTACAACGAGGAGGTTATGATTTCAACAAAAATGAGTACATCAGAAATTTGGTATCTATACCGCTCCTCATACTTGATGACTTAGGTATTGAGCGAGATACCTCATATGCAAAAGAACAGGTCTATGAAATCGTCAATAGCAGGTATTTAGAGAGAAAACCGACTATTTTCACAACGAATTTATCCATAGATAAAATCAGTAATTGTGAGGAAGGCATTGAATATCAGAGGATCTATTCCCGAATTTTGGAGATGTGTATTCCCGTGAGAGTTTTGGAAACGGATTTTAGAAAGAAGATACACAAGAAAAAATTAGAAGCGTACAGAGAATTACTGTTAGGGGGTGAAAGAGAGTGATTAATGAGGAAATAACAAATAAGACTTTAAGTCTTGCGGTTGGAGAAGGAAAGAATCTTTTAAAGGCAATTAAAAATGCGATAAGCAAGATACTTGGCGTCATTGATGAAAAAGGAAAGAGCCTTGAGGAATATGTAAAAGAGCATGGTTCAGAAGTGAAATTAAAAGATTTGGTTAAGAAAGGTCAGCTTGAGGAAGTACAGGTTAAGGATGCTGAATTAAAGCAGTTAAGAAAAGAACTGAATCGATGCGGAGTGAAGTTTTCGGTAATGAAAGACAAGGAAACCGGCAATCACTCCGTATTTTTTCAAGCAAGAGATTTGAGAGTAATGGAAAATGCGTTTAAAAGAACGCTTGCTACGGTTAACAAAAAGGAGAAAGAAAAGCCGTCTATCATCAAGCAGATCAAGAAATTCAGAGAAATGGCGAAGAATACCATCTCTAAAGATAAAGTGAAAAATAAGCATAAGGAGCAGAGCCTATGATGAGAGAGGAAATTAGAGTATTTGAAAATACGAAGTTCGGAAAGCTCACCGTGATGGAAAAAGACGATGAGTTTTTCTTTATCGGGAAAGAAATTGCCGAGACATTGGGCTATACGAACACGCAAAAAGCAATAAGAGATCATGTGGCAGATGAGGATAAGCTGACAGAACGAATCGTTCAGTCAGGTCAAAGAAGGAAGATGTATATTATCAACGAATCGGGACTGTACTCACTTATCTTATCCTCAAAACTTCCACAGGCAAAGAAGGTTTGAAGCTGATTCAAGCTTGGGGTTTTCAATATAAAACAGTAGCCTTTGTATGGGTTAAGCTGAATAAGAAAAAGGAAACACCGTTTTTTGGACTCGGTAATTGGACGAGAAGCAATGCAGAGATATGTTTGCTTGCAAAAAAAGGAACACCGAAAAGTACTCTAATAAAGTCCATCAGCTTATTTTTTCTCCGATTGAAGGGCACAGTAAGAAACCGGATATTGTAAGGGACAAAATAGTGGAACTTGTTGGTGATTTGAAACGAATTGAACTGTTTGCCAGACATAAGACAGAAGGATGGGATGTTTGGGGGAATGAAGTGGACTCTGATATATCTCTAACTTCTGATTCAGGAAGGAGTTGATTAAAACGAGAATACTGAACGACATAATAAAAGACATAAAAAGCATCTTCAAAGTGCAAGATAAGGCGAAATTGGTAAAACAAAACCTTCCCTATCTTGCATTTTTTATATCGGAAACATTTTTACCAATCATGTGAGGAGCTATAAAGGTGGAGATGTGATAGATAAGACATTTCAAGCGATATTGGAGTTAAAAAAGATCAGCTATCTTCCGAGTCTTCATTTGATGGACTTAGCTTTCGGCGTTTTATTTGCGGTCTTAGTGAAATTTATCGTATATACCAAAGGCAAGAATACCAAGAAGTTCAGGCAAGGAAAAGAGTATGGCTCAGCAAGATGGGTTGCATAATATTAACTGTAAAGGAGTGATATATAGACACAAAAAAGGAGGATAACGCCATGATAGAATATGTAACCAAAATCACTGCGCTATACTCCCGCCTTTCAGTTGGTGATGAGGATAGGGACGGTGGCGAGAGCAACAGTATCGTGAATCAAAAG
>JBGZJG010000133.1:0-7935 GCA_041848665.1 Filifactor sp. | reverse complement strand
TGATAAAATATTTTAATGCAATAGAATAAAAAATGGGTTCGTTCGCCCATTTTGTTATTCTAAATAAGTGAAGAGGTGAAAACTGAATGCCACATCCACATCCTGTGAACATAGGGAGAAAGACCAGAATGAGTTTTTCTCGAATTGATGAGGTAGCCGAACTTCCAAATCTTATCGAGCTTCAATTAGATTCTTACGAGTGGTTTGTTCGTGAAGGTCTGCGTGAAGTTTTTGAAGAGATATTCCCGATTGAGGATTATACGGGCAATATCAAGTTGGAATTTGTCGACTACAAATTGGAAAACGACTCAAAATATGATGTAGAAGAAAGTAAAGAGCGAGATGTTAACTATGCAGCCCCTCTTAAGGTACAGGTAAGATTGACCGTTCCGGATGAAGACGGCTCCCGTATTGTCAAAAATGAAACCGGTGATCCGGTCTTTTTGGGAGATTTTCCGTTGATGACGGAAAAAGGGACGTTTATCATTAATGGTGCAGAACGTGTTATTGTCAGTCAGTTGGTACGTTCTCCGGGTGTTTATTATGCACAGGAGATTGACAAATCAGGTAAAAAATTAATTTCTTCGACCGTAATTCCAAATCGAGGAGCATGGTTAGAGTATGAAACAGATTCTAATGATGTCGTTTCTGTGCGGATTGACCGAGACAGAAAGCAGCCGGTAACTATGTTGTTGCGTGCATTTGGATACGGTACAAATGAAGAAATTATCAATCTGTTAGGCGATGATGAGCGAATTCAGGCAACTTTAGCAAAAGACAATACAAGCTCTCGAGAAGAGGGAATTATAGAAATTTATAAAAAAATGAGACCGGGGGAACCGCCGACTTTAGAGAGTGCGGAGTCTCTTTTGAACATGATGTTTTTTGACAGCAAACGTTATGATTTGGCGAAAGTAGGTCGCTACAAATTCAATAAAAAGCTGGCAATTTCCGCTCGTACAATCGGAAAAACCTTGGCAAAAGATGTTGTCAATCCGTATACGGGAGAATTGGTATTGGAGGAAGGTACCAAAATTACCTATGATAACGCACCGCTTTTGGATAATTGCGGCTGTGAATATGTGTATATTCAAGTAGATGAAAATACGGTCGTAAAGGTAATCGGAAACCGTTTTGTCGATATTCGCAATTTTGTTGATATAGATCTTTCCGATTTAAATATAAGACAAAAAGTAAGATACAATGTTCTGAAAGAAATTTTGGAAGAAGCATCTAACGATGAAGAATTGAAGGAGCTTATCAAAAAAAGAAAAAGAGAATTGGTGCCGAAGCATATCGTAATTGAAGATATTGTAGCTTCTGTAAGCTATCAATTCAATTTGTTTTACGGTTTGGGAAATGTGGACGATATTGACCACTTGGGTAATCGTCGAGTGCGTTCGGTCGGAGAACTTTTGCAAAATCAATTCCGTATCGGACTTTCCAGAATGGAACGTGTCATAAGAGAAAGAATGACCGTACAAGATGCAATGGAACTTACTCCGAACAGTTTGATTAATATTCGTCCGGTTACGGCGGCAATTAAAGAGTTTTTCGGTTCTTCACAGCTTTCTCAATTTATGGACCAAAACAATCCTTTGGCAGAGCTTACACACAAGAGAAGACTTTCGGCACTTGGACCGGGTGGGTTGTCTCGTGAGAGAGCCGGATTTGAGGTGCGTGACGTTCACTATTCGCATTATGGAAGAATGTGTCCTATTGAAACTCCTGAAGGACCGAATATCGGGTTGATTAACTCCCTTTCTGTTTTTGCAAAGATTAACGAATACGGTTTTATTGAATCTCCATATCGTGTGGTAGATAAAGAAAATCAAAGGGTAACAAATGACATCAAGTATTTGACCGCGGATGAAGAAGACCTTTACATTCGGGCGCAAGCGAATGAACCTTTGGATGAAGAACAGCGTTTTGTCAATGATCGTGTTGCCTGCCGAACGACACAAGGAAACTTATTGCTTGTTGAACCGAAAAACGTTGATTTTATGGATGTTTCGCCAAAACAAGTAGTATCGGTTGCAACTGCAATGATACCGTTTTTGGAAAATGATGATGCAAACCGTGCACTTATGGGTTCCAACATGCAACGTCAAGCAGTACCGTTGCTTAGAAGGGAAGCACCTGTTGTCGGAACGGCAATCGAATACCGTGCGGCAGTTGATTCGGGGGCGGTAGTGGTAGCCAAAAATGATGGTGTGGTAGAAAGAGTTTCGGCAACTCAAATTTCTATAAGACGTGAAGATGGTGAAGTGGACACTTATAATTTGTTGAAATTCAAACGTTCCAACCAAGGAACTTGCATCAACCAAACCGTTATCGTTCATCAAGATGATGTTGTCAAAAAAGGAGACGTCATTGCAGACGGACCATCTACGGATTTGGGAGAAATTGCACTGGGACGTAATTGTTTGGTAGCATTTATGACATGGGAAGGCTACAACTATGAAGATGCTATTTTGATTAATGAAAGATTGGTTAAAGAAGATAGATTGTCAAGCATTCATATTGAAGAATATGAAGCGGAAGCCAGAGATACAAAACTTGGACCGGAAGAAATTACAAGAGACATTCCAAATGTCGGGGAAGATGCAATAAAAGACCTTGATGAAAACGGAATTATTCGTATCGGGGCGGAAGTGGAATCCGGGGATATTTTAGTTGGAAAAGTTACTCCTAAGGGAGAAACGGAAATTACACCGGAAGAAAGATTGCTGCGTGCGATTTTTGGAGAGAAAGCCAGAGAAGTAAGAGATACCTCGTTAAAAGTTCCTCATGGAGAATCGGGAATTATTGTTGATGTAAAAATCTTCCGCAGAGATAACGGAGATGAACTTTCGGCAGGAGTCAACGAATTAGTTCGTTGCTACATTGCACAGAAAAGAAAAATCAATGTTGGAGATAAGATGGCGGGACGTCACGGAAACAAAGGGGTTATTTCCCGTATTTTGCCAGAAGAAGATATGCCGTTCCTACCGGATGGAACTCCGCTTGAAATTGTCCTAAATCCTCTTGGTGTGCCCTCTCGGATGAATATCGGACAAGTTTTGGAAGTCCATATGGGATTGGCCGCAAAAAAATTGGGATGGGATGTAGCTACACCGGTATTTGATGGAGCTAACGAGCAAGATATTTTTGAGGCGCTAAAAGAAGCAGGTTATCCGCAAGATGGAAAATTACAGTTGCAAGATGGACGTACCGGAGAATTTTTTGATGGACGTGTAACCGTCGGCTATATGTATATGATGAAACTTCACCACTTGGTTGATGATAAAATTCACGCACGTTCCACAGGCCCGTACTCATTGGTTACGCAACAACCTCTTGGAGGAAAGGCGCAATTTGGAGGACAGCGTTTTGGAGAAATGGAAGTTTGGGCATTGGAGGCCTACGGCGCAGCACATACTTTGCAAGAAATTTTGACCGTAAAATCAGATGATGTGGTAGGGCGTGTACAAACGTACGAATCCATCATCAAGGGCAAGAATGTGCCGGAGCCGGGTATACCGGAATCCTTCAAGGTTCTTATCAAAGAACTTCAATCCTTGTGCTTGGATGTCAAGTTGCTTTCTGAATTTGATGAAGAAGTAAAAGTGAATGAGTCTGTTGATGATGTTATTTCGGAAGATCATTTCCACTATGTGAACGATGAAGAAACAGACGATATGATAATAGAGAATCTTTCCGATGAAGCCGGAGATGTTTTTACCTTGGAGTTTGAGGATGAAGCGGAAGGCGAAGAAAGTGACATGGGCTTTGAGGACGAGGACGATATAGACTTGGATGACAGTTTGGATTTTTAGGAAAAATAGGCAGTTGTACTATGAAAATGCAAGGTTTTTATAGTACAACGCCGAAAGATAAATCTGGTAAACAATATAAAAATTCTGTTATAAGGAAAGGAGAATGGCTCCTTGTTTGAATTAGATAATTTTGAATCGATCAAAATCGGTCTGGCATCTCCGGATAAAATCAGAGAATGGTCCAAAGGAGAAGTAAAGAAACCGGAAACAATCAACTACCGAACCTTGAAACCGGAAAAAGACGGTTTGTTTTGCGAGAGGATTTTCGGACCTACAAAGGACTGGGAATGTCATTGCGGAAAATATAAAAAAGACCGTGCAAGACACAAGGGTATTATTTGTGACCGTTGTGGGGTAGAAGTTACTCGGGCAAAGGTAAGACGTGAGAGAATGGGACATATTGAGCTTGCTACACCCGTATCTCACATTTGGTACTTTAAGGGGATTCCTTCCCGAATGGGACTTCTTTTGGATATGTCGCCGAGAGTATTGGAAAAAATTCTGTATTTTGCCAACTATGTGGTAGTGGATGCAGGAGAAACCGACTTGACAGAAGGAAATCTTTTATCGGAAAAAGAATACCGAGACGCGACGGAACAATATGGAAGCGGAGCTTTTGTTGCTATGATGGGAGCAGAGGCTGTAAAAGAACTTTTGGCAAAGATAAATTTGGAAGAACTTTCGGAAGAGTTGCGTTTGCGTTTACAGGATGCGACAGGGCAAAAGAAGGTAAAGACACTTAGACGTTTGGAAGTAGTTGATGCTTTCTTAAAATCAGGGAATGAACCGACATGGATGATTTTGGATGTTGTTCCGGTTATTCCGCCGGAATTGCGTCCTATGGTTCAACTTGATGGAGGTCGTTTTGCAACCTCCGACTTGAATGATTTGTACCGACGTGTTATCAATCGTAACAATCGTTTGAAGAGATTGCTTGATTTGGGAGCGCCTGATATTATCGTTCGTAATGAAAAGAGAATGTTGCAGGAAGCAGTAGATGCTTTGATTGACAACGGACGAAAGGGAAAACCGGTTACCGGTCCCGGAAATCGTCCTTTGAAATCTCTTTCCGACATGCTGAAAGGAAAACAAGGACGTTTCCGTCAAAATCTTCTCGGAAAACGGGTTGACTATTCGGGACGTTCTGTAATCGTGGTTGGACCGGAATTGAAATTTTATCAGTGCGGTTTGCCTAAAAGTATGGCATTGGAATTATTCAAACCGTTTGTAATGAATAAATTAGTAGAGCGTGGATATGCCTTGAATGTCAAAAATGCGAAACGCTTAGTTGAAAAAGTAAAACCTGAAGTGTGGGATATTTTGGAAGAAGTAATCAAAGGGCATCCGGTTATGCTCAATCGTGCACCTACATTGCATAGGCTTGGAATACAAGCATTTGAACCGGTATTGGTAGAGGGAAAAGCAATTAAGCTCCATCCGCTCGTGTGTACCGCATACAATGCAGACTTTGACGGAGATCAAATGGCGGTGCATGTTCCGTTGTCCGTAGAAGCACAAACGGAAGGACGTCTCTTGATGCTCTCGGTTAACAACATTTTGGCACCGAAAGACGGTTCTCCGATTACCACGCCGACACAGGATATGGTATTGGGTTCCTATTATTTGACAATAGAAGAGGAAAATCAAAAAGGCGAAGGCTCCATCTACAAAGATATCGACGAGATGATGCTTGCGTATGAAAATAAGGCGGTCAGCCTTCATGCAAGAGTAAAGGTTCGTGTTCGCAAAAATGAAGATGATCCCGGACAGTTAATTGAGTCTACGGTCGGAAGATTTATCTTCAATGAGAACATTCCGCAAAATTTAGGGTATGTTAATCGAGAAGAAGATCCGTATTCTTTAGAAGTGGATTTTCTCGTTGATAAAAAACAGCTTGGAAAAATCATTGACCGTTGTTTCAGAAGACATGGAAATACAGTAACATCTATCATGCTTGATAGCATTAAGAGCCTTGGTTTTCGTTATTCAACCAAGAGTGCGATTACAGTGTCCGTTGCGGATATGGAAATCCCTCCGGAAAAACAAGAGTTCATTCAAGAGGCGGAAAAGAAAGTACAACAATATGAAAAAGACTATAAACGTGGTTTGATGAGCAATGATGAACGTTATGAGAGAGTTATTGAAACATGGGCAAGTACAACCGACAAGGTAACAGATGCCTTGATGGGGCACTTGAGTCCGCTTAATAACATTAACATCATGGCACAGTCGGGAGCACGGGGTTCTAAGAACCAAATTCGTCAAGTTGCGGGAATGCGTGGTTTGATGGCGAATGCAACCGGAAAAACCGTAGAAATTCCTGTTAAGGCGAACTTCCGTGAAGGTCTTACCGTTTTGGAATACTTTACGTCTTCACACGGTGCAAGAAAAGGGCTTGCCGATACGGCACTTCGTACCGCCGATTCCGGTTATTTGACAAGACGTTTGGTTGATGTATCCCAAGACGTTATTATTCGTGAATTGGATTGTGGTACCGAAGATGGTATTGAAGTGGTTGCATTCATGGATGGAAATGAAGAAATTGAAAAACTTTATGATAGAATGGTAGGACGTTATCCATGTGATGATATTTACAATCCGCAAAATGGGGAGTTATTGGTATCTAGAGACGATATGATTTCTGAAGATTTGGCAACCAAAATTGTTGATGCAGGAATTGAAAAAGTAAAATTGCGCTCTGTGCTGCAATGTAAATCAAAACATGGAGTTTGTGCAAAATGCTACGGCAGAAACCTTGCAAACGGAAAACCAGTAGGTGTCGGAGAGTCGGTTGGTATTATAGCGGCACAATCTATAGGAGAACCGGGAACACAGCTTACCATGCGTACCTTCCATACAGGTGGGGTAGCAGGAGGAGATATTACACAAGGTCTTCCTCGGGTTGAAGAACTTTTTGAGGCAAGAAAACCGAAAGGACTTGCTATGATTTCTGAAATTGCAGGAAAAGTGCATATTGAAGAAAGCAATAAGAAAAAGGAAGTTGTTGTAATTTCTGAAACGAACGAAAAGAGATATACCATTCCTTACGGTTCCATTCTTCGTGTAAAAGAAGGACAGGAGATTGAAGCAGGACAGCCTTTAATTCAAGGGTCTATCAATCCGAATGATATTTTGAGTGTCAACGGAGTAACCGGAGTGGAAAATTATATCGTGAAGGAAGTACAGAGAGTTTATCGTCTTCAAGGGGTTGACATCAATGACAAGCATATTGAAATTATCGTTCGTCAAATGTTGTCAAAAGTTCGTATTGAAGATTCCTATGATTCAAAATTCTTGCCGGGCTCTTTGGCGGAATATGCCGAAGTTATGAGAGAAACCGAAGAACTTTTGGAACAGGGAAAAGAACCGGCAACTTTCAAACGGGTATTGCTTGGAATTACCAAAGCATCTTTGGCAACAGAATCCTTCCTATCTGCGGCATCTTTCCAAGAAACCACCAGAGTATTGACGGAAGCGGCTATTTTAGGAAAGAAAGACAACTTACTCGGTCTGAAAGAAAATGTTATTATCGGAAAACTTATTCCGGCAGGAACAGGAATGAAGCGTTACAAAGCTTCGCTTGGCGGAGAAAGTATTTTGGATAATATCGAAGATGGAGATTTTAGTGTCATCTTAAAACAGGAAGACGAAATTGTAATGGATGAATTTAGTGAAAACACTATGGTATCTATTGATGAAGATGAAGAGCAGGAAACCGAGATTGATTTGAGTTCTGTTATCTTGGACTTGAATCGAGATGACAACAATCTGTAAGAAAAATATAGGATACATTTGAATATGATTTTGATATGGATTGTGTAAAATAAGATAGAACAATAAGAAGAGACTATAAGAAATAGTATTGATTATCCAAAGTCAGATAAAAAATCAAACTTTGGATATCGGTATAAATATCTTGTAGTCTTTTTTTAGTTGTTATCAGGTACTTTCAGGCGTATGAAATAATAGCATTTGTTTTCATCGCTAATGATAAAAAATAAGTCATAAAAAATTATCAATAATAGGTGAGAATTCGGTAATGATATAATCCACATCATTGATAGATGTTGTCACAGCAGATCCTTCCGTAATCAAAGGAACAATTTTAGACGCTTTT
>JBGZJG010000132.1:0-7466 GCA_041848665.1 Filifactor sp. | reverse complement strand
ATCCTATAAATAAAAACTCTGTTTTTTAGGTTATTTTTTGCCCAGATAGCTCAGTCGGTAGAGCAGAGGACTGAAAATCCTCGTGTCGGTGGTTCGATTCCGCCTCTGGGCACCACGTTTGCTCCTTCGGGAGTTTTTTTGATGCAACTATTTGTAGATATAAAGGAAGGTTTTAAGCTAATGTCGGGAATATTTTCTCCAATAACAGCTTAGAACCTTTTTTATTTAGAGTTACATTTTTATGATTTACAAAGAAGTATCTTTTACACTATTCCCAAATAAATTTGACAGGTAATGACATCAACGTATTATTTTCCATTACGTAGCTCTTGTTTTTTATCACATGACAATTTTAAATCTTTTGTTCTGTATTTAACAACATTCCGAACATAGAACCCCCCTGACAAACAAGATAATTTCAAACTATTTTGTGAATTTACGAAATGATTGATTAATCTTTTAAAAGATGTCATAATAATGATGTTGAAAATTTTTTCAACCAAAAATATTACATAAAGGAGAGAGAATTTATGAAAAAACAAATGACAGCAATTCTTTTATCGTCTTTGATGGCCTTTTCAACAGTGTCAGCTTCTTATGCATGTACAGGTTTTATCGCCGGAAAAGACGCAACGACAGACGGAAGTCGTATCGTGGCAAGAACAGAGGATTTGAGTGGAGCACACAATAAAACATTTGTTGTCTATCCAAAAAAATCAAATGCTACTGCGGTAAAATTCAAGGATTCTACGGGATTTGAAATTGAACTTCCAAAAACCTCTTACAAATACACAGCGATTTGTGATGCGGAACAATCAGAAGGTATTTATGATGAAGTAGGATTTAATGAATATGGTGTAGGTATCAGCGCAACGGTATCCGCTTCTCCAAGTGAAACGGTACTGAAGCATGACCCCCTAATCGAAACAGGACTTACAGAGGCTTCTATGACAACAGTGGTACTGCCTTATGTTAAAACGGCTCGTGAAGCAGTAGAACGTGTTGCAAAGATTATTGACGAAAAAGGTGCTGCGGAAGGAAATATTGTTTTCTTCTCTGACGATAAGGATATTTGGTACATGGAAATTCTTTCCGGTCATCAATATGTAGCAATCAAGGCGCCAACTGATTGTTATGCGGTTGTCCCAAATCACTATTTCTTGGGATATGTTGATGTGAATGATACCAAAAACGTGATTGCATCAAAGGGTTTAATTTCTTTACCGAAAGAAAAAGGCTTTTACAAAGAAGTAAATAAGGCTTTCCACGTATCTGCAACATATGCAGAGCCTTTAGATGAATACAATCGTGCTCGTATTTGGGGAGGTCAACACAAATTTTCTCCTTCCAAGAATATTTCTTATGACACAAAGGTATTTTCCTTATGGCAAAAACCGGATAAAAAAATCAGCGTGAAGGATGTTATGGAATTGCAACGTTATCGTTATGAAGATACGGCAAAAAATGCAAATCTTCCGGAAAACAAAGCAATTCGTGCTATCGGAGCAACAACTTCTATGGAATGTCACATTCTTCAATTAAAAGACAGTTTGCCAAAAAATGTCGGCGGTATCATGTGGATGGCAATGTCCAATGCGGAACATTCCGTATACCTTCCTTTCTATGGCAATATCAATGATACAATTGGCGCATACAAGGTTAAGGACGAATTATACACTCCGGACTCTTTCTATTGGACCATGCGTGATTTGAATGTAAAGTCAGCTTTGGACAGAGAAAAATTCGGAAAGAATGTAAGAGCATATTGGAACTCTTATGAAACCGAGTTGCTTGCTACTCAAGCAAAACGTGACAAAGCTTTGGCAGATGCTTATCGAACCGGTGGAAATAGTGCCGCTGCAACTTATGCAACCAATATCGGAAACGAAATCGCAACAGATGCTTTTGCAAAAGCAAGCCAAATCAACAAAGAACTTACCACTTATATTGCAGGAAATGATGGAAAACCGAAAAAAGATGCATTTATGCCTTCTTTTATGAAAACCGAAAAATAATAAATACTACAATTCATGGTATATCAACAAATGATACTTGTATGTATAGGTTAAAAACAGTGTTGTTATTTTAAACGTACTGTATTTAATTGTACTTGCTACTTGAATAACACAACCAAAAAGACAAGCAGATTTTTCCCGCTTGTCTTTTTTATTCTTTCTTATGAATTTGTTTTTGCACTAATCTTATGAATAATACTTGATCTCTGCTACTAATCACTGATTAAAGGTATGGTAAAAATCTACTTTTTTGTTATTCTATTTATTTTCTTTTTCATCATTATACATTGTATCTATATTTTAAAATAGTGTTTCGTATAATACACAAAAGAAAATGTCTATGAAATAAAAAATAGGACTGCATTTTTTCGTTTTCTATTCATTTTCCATTTTTTGTCTACGTCGAACGAGCTCCATAGCCTCTTTTGCAGTCATATGTTCCATACTCATTTCCAAAACGGACATTGCTTTTATAGAACGTTCAATTACCTCTCTGCGGTGCTCTCGGCTATCCGCAGGGGCAAACCTCATCCCCAAATGATCCATAATCTCAAACTTTTCTTTCTCGTTGTCAATAACACGAATTTTTCCAAAAACAATCACACTTCGAAAATAAGTCGTGTATTCCTCTGCAATAATTTCATTTTTCTCTACTACACAAAAGGAAGCTTTATCATTTCTTAAAATAGAATCTATCTTATGTCCACTCTTTGCTCCATGAAAATAGAGTTTTCCCTCATGGTAGATATAACTAATCGGAAGCGAATACGGATAATTCTCATCTCCGCTCAATGCCAATACTCCATAATTTCCTTCTCTTAAAATTCGTTGTGCCTCTTCGTGTGGCAATAATTGATTTTTTCTTCTCATTTCTCGAAACATATCTCTTCCTCCTCTAAAAATTTAATCCATAAACTTCTATTCCTATATATTCCCTTTTGTCTTTTATTCCAAACAGGTTCAAATTTTTTGTTTTTTAGTCTTGGATTATTTTATAATCTGTTGTATGATATAAGTAACAGGACTCCCCACACCTCTCCACGATGTGCCCCAGGGGAGACATTTTTTTATATAGGAGTGATTCAATGTTAGAAGTAAAAAGGCCTACAACCTATGAAGAACAACTTTCCATTCTAAAAAGTAGAGGTTGTTTACTGATTGATGAAAATTTTTGTTTAGAAAAACTCTCATTAATAAATTATTACCGCATATCCGCATATTTTCTCCCCTTCAAGCAAAATGATGGTTTTTATTCTCCCGGAACATCTTTTGAAAAAATTTATCGAATTTATGAATTCGACAGAAAATTAAGAAATATCCTATACAGTGCCATTGAAGTAATAGAAATTTCTCTTCGTACAAGAATGTCCTACTTACATGCAACAAAGTATGGTGCTCTCGGCTATCTTAATGCCGATAATTTTAATACACGTCATAATGCGACAAAATTTGAAGAAAAAATCCATGCTGAAATTGAGCGTAATTCAAAAGTATTGTTCGTAAAACACCATATCGAAAATTACGATACTAAGTTCCCTATTTGGGTTGTTAGCGAATTATTCACTTTTGGTATGCTTTCTTATTTCTACACCGATTTAAAAACATGCGATCAAAAGGAAATCGCTAAACTATACCATGCAAATTATAAAGACACCAAGAGTTGGTTACGTTGCTTAACCGACCTTAGAAATATATGTGCTCATTACGCCCGCCTGTACTATCGGATTTTTTCTGCATCTCCATCTGGCTTTAACATTGATGAAAGCAAAAAACGCCGTCTCTGGGGTGTAGTATTAGTTTTAAAATCTTTATATCCATCTACCACTAAATGGAATTCCGAATTCATCCCACGTATGGAACAGCTGTTTCAAGAATACAGAGAGGATATTAATCTTTATCATCTTGCGTTTCCTAAAAATTGGAATGAATTGTTAAGACATTAAGCTTTTTACTTTTTGCCTTCTACAATTCATTCCAAAGTAATTTATTCCACCGTTACAGATTTTGCAAGGTTTCTCGGTTTATCGACATCATTTCCTTTCAATACGGAGGTATAATATGCCAAGAGTTGTGCCGGTATGATACTTACAACCGGCATAAGCAAATCGAGACAATCCGGTACGGTAACGGTAATATCCGCCTGCTCACAAATAATTTTTGCACTTTCTCTTGTAATGGCGATAAGATGTGCTCCTCTTGCCTTCACTTCCTGCATATTGGAAAAAGTTTTTTCCAGCATAGCTTGTTGTGTTGCAATCGTAATAACGGGAGTACCTTCTTCAATCAGAGCAATCGTTCCATGTTTCAATTCACCTGCCGCAAATGCCTCGGTAAAAATATAGGAAATTTCTTTCAGTTTTAACGCTCCTTCCAAAGCACTATGATAATCCATATTTCTCCCCAAATAAAATACTGCTTTCTTATATTTGATGTCATCGGCAATATCTTTTATCTGTTGTTCTTTTTTCAAAAGTTCTTCTATTTTATCCGCCAACGCTAAAATTTCCTTGAGCAAAATGTCATATTCTTCTCGGCTCATCGTACCCAAAACAAGCCCCATATTCATAGCGACCAAATAGAGCGCAACAAGCTGCGTCGTATATGCTTTGGTGGATGCTACGGCAATTTCCGGTCCTGCCCATGTATAAAAGACATCATCAGACTCTCTTGCAATGGAAGAGCCGATTACATTGGTAACCGAAAATACCCTTGCTCCCTTTCGTTTTCCTTCTCGAAGAGCGGCCAAGGTATCGGCAGTTTCACCGGATTGGCTGACCAAAATCAGCAAGGTATGCTCATCCACAAACGGATCCCGATAACGAAACTCAGATGCCAAATCCGTTTCAACCGGAATTCCGGTCAATTTTTCCAATGCGACTTTTCCGACACGCCCTGCGTTATATGCAGTTCCGCAAGCTACGATATAAATTTTGGAAATCCCTTCCAAAATTTCTTTTGTCCACTGCACATCTCCCAAAGAAACTGTTCCGTCTTGCTGTAATCTATGTTTTACCGTATCACGAATTGCTTGCGGCTGTTCATAAATTTCTTTTAGCATAAAATGCGGATAACCTGCTTTTGTCGCTGCAGCCATGTCCCATTCAATATGCGTACATTTTCGATTTACCACATTTTTATTTTCATCCAAAATGGTAACTCCATCGTTTTTGAGTACAACCACTTCACCATTTTCGATAAAATAAACATCTCTGGTGTATTCCAAAATCGCCGGAACATCCGATGCAATAAAGTTTTCTTCTTTTCCGGCTCCGATAATAAGCGGACTTTCTTTTCGAACCGCAATTAAAGTTTCGGGGTCTTTTTTGGAAACAATCCCTAAAGCATATGCACCTTTTAAATGCTTTTTCACTTCATACACCGTATCCAAGAGATTTCCCGTATCATATTCCGCCAAAAGATGTGCCACGACCTCCGTATCCGTATCAGATACAAATTTATGTCCTCTTTCCTGCAAAATATTTTTCAACTCTATATAGTTTTCAATGATTCCATTATGAACGATTGCAAAATCGCCCTTTTCATCCATATGTGGGTGCGCATTCACATCCGAGGGCGCTCCATGAGTTGCCCAACGGGTATGTCCCAAGGCAATATGCCCCTCTAAAGGTGCATTCTGCAATTCATCTCGCAAAACTTGCAAACGTCCCTTTTTTTTCTTCAAATGAATATGACCATCTGATACGGTAACAATTCCTGAAGAGTCATAACCTCGATATTCCAATTTTTCCAATCCGTTTAAAACAAAATCCTGTCCTTGCCCTTTTCCGATATAACCTACAATACCGCACATAAAAAAATCCTCCTTTTTTTGCAAGCAAAACAAAGGAAGAAGACACTTAATCTATTTTATCCGATTTCTTTAAGTTTATTTCTTCTATCTCAATGTTTTCCTGCTATGCTGAATATTTGACAAATGATGTTCTTAAAAAACAACATGATTATTTTCAAAATTTTATCTTTCCACATTTTATAATGCAAAACCTGATAGACGCAATCACCTTACAAAATGATAGAAAACGACTTACCTCAAAAAAAACTTTCATAGTCCTTATTCCACATCTTTTTCATTATAGGACAATTACGCCGGATAAAAATTACAAAAACATCCTCATTTGTTTCCAATACATATTTGTCAGTTCAAAGAAAGAGTCACTGAAATAGTTTTGTCGACAAAATTACTTTTGCCATTTGTTTATTCCTTAGGCTGTGAAACCTTTGAGGCATCCGCCGAATATTCGATAACCTCATTCCTCGTCAACCGTAAAATCTAAAATGCCTCCTTTTTACGGTTCTGGCGCTTATCGTATTTTTCTCTTCTTTGTTTCATTATACCATACATGCGCAATGCAAACAATATAGCCATTTTAGGTCTAATCATCTATTTTTTCTAAGATACGAAAAAATTAAAATGTATGGAAAAAAATAAAAGAATTGGAAAATCAATTTTGAAAATAAATTTTTTCTCTAATAAAAAAACTGCCACTTTCTTGTCAAATGTTTATTCCGACCTAAAAATGACAGTTTTATAACCAAAATATCCTTCTATTCTTTATTTTTTCATGCAGCTTCGCTATTCTTATTTTTCTAAATAACGGATCAAAATGACTGCAACTTCCGCTCTAGTGGCTTTCCCTTGAGGGTCCAATTGATTATTTGGCTTTCCACTGATATAGTTATTTTGTATTGCCCACACAAATGCTTCTTTCGCATACGAACTGATTTTAGCGCTGTCCCTGTAAAAATGCAAGGTTCCCTTTATTTTAGGACTTCCTGCATAATTATACAACATCAAAACCAGCTGTTCTCGAGTAATTTTTCCGTTTGGATCACTTCCATCCGAAATTCCTTTTGCTTTCACAAAATTTACTCCGGATGCATACCAAACATCTCCAGTTGGATAATTTTCTCCACTCATTTTATACAAAGCATTAAACAACATTGCCCTAGTCATTTTAGCATCCGGTGCAAAAGTATTTTTTTTCACACCTGTAAATAAACCTCGTTCTACTGCTTGCTGCACAGCACTTTTTGCCCAATGCTTATCCATATCGGAAAAATGAATATTTCTATTATCGTATGCCAAAATTTTAATCGGCGATTTATGTCCTATCACAATTTTCCCTGAAAGTTTATCCACAATCACAACAACTGCTTTTTTATTCAAATCATAATAAGAATTTTGGATCTTCGTTAATCCCCCTGACTCAGAAAGAAAATATGCATTTATTTCACTACTGTCTTCTTTCTCTTTTAACTTATAAGGGATAGACAACATCATCCCGGTGTTTTGAATTCCTTTGATTTCATTTCCGCTTTGCTCTGTGATGCTGAATGCAAGAACATCTTTTCTAATAACAATATTTTTTCTATCCGTAATTTCATCCTTTCCTATATCTTTGACATTCAGTCTTATACCCTTAGATGATATTT
>JBGZJG010000131.1:0-3437 GCA_041848665.1 Filifactor sp. | reverse complement strand
GGACGTATTTCATGACATTATGGAATTGGAGAAAGAACTCCGTTTTTTGGAGCATGAAATCAGTATAGCATCCAATCAGCCTGACAAGTTAGAGCAACTGATGAAGCGTTATAGCGAAAGAAGTGAGGTGTTTGCGCAACGCAACGGATATGCCTGTCACTCGGAAGCAAAGGGCATTTTAATCGGACTTGGCTTTTCGGAAGAAGAAATGAATAAGCAGGTAAATCTTCTCTCCGGCGGCGAAATGACCCGTCTTATGTTATCCAAACTTCTCTTGAAAAAACCGAATTTATTACTTTTGGACGAACCGACCAACCACTTGGATATGGACAGTGTTGCTTGGTTGGAAACCTATCTGAAGCAATATCGCGGAAATGTCATTGTGATTTCACACGACCGTTATTTTTTGGATCAACTTGTCTCACGCACGTTAGAAATCCGCAATAAAAAACTCTACGATTATAATGGAAATTACAGCTATTATCTTGACAAAAAAATTGCCGAAGAAGAACTTGCCGAAAAAAATTACAAGGAAAATCAGGCGGAAATCAAACGTCAACAAGAAATTATTCGCCAACTTCGTGCTTTTGGACGTGAAAAGCAAGTAAAACGTGCACGAAGTAGGGAAAAACTCTTGAATAAAATGGAACACATTGAAAAACCGCAAGGTTTGGATAAACCGGCAAAAATCCAATTCTCCCCTTCCGTACAAAGCGGTTACGAAGTGTTACACGCAAAAGATTTATCAAAGTCATTCGGTTCAAAGCATCTGTTTGCAAACGGAACTCTTAATATCTTTCGAGGCGAAAAAGTCGCTCTAATCGGTCCGAACGGCTCCGGAAAAACAACCTTATTCCAAATTCTTCTTGGAAAAGAATTTCCCGATGATGGAAGTATTTCCTTTGGAACCAATGTGCATAGCGCCTATTTTGACCAAACAAGACAGGATTTAAATGACAACAACAGTATTTTAGAAGAAGTTTGGCAAGCTTATCCCCATATGAAAGAAACGCAGGTGCGTAATATGTTGGCTGCCTTTTTATTTACGGGAGATGATGTGTTTAAACTTATCTCTTCCTTAAGCGGAGGAGAAAAATCCAGAATATCTCTCTTAAAGTTGATGCTCTCCTCTTCCAATTTTTTATTTTTGGACGAACCGACCAATCACTTGGACATTCAGTCCAAAGAAGTTTTGGAAAATGCACTGATTGCATATGAGGGAACCTTATTTTTTATATCACATGACCGTTATTTTTTAAACAAAGTTGCAGATAGAATTCTTGTCCTCACGCCAAACGGCATAGAAGAATATCTTGGAAGCTACGACTATTATCAAGAAAAAATTGCTGAACAAAAAGAGGCTCTCGGCATTTTGGCATCAAAAGAACCGATCAATAAAACGCAGGCAAAACAACAGAAGAGAAAAGACAAAGACAGAGAAAAAGAACTTCGAAGCTTAAAAAAACAAATTACGCAGACAGAAGAAAAAATCTCAGAATTGGAAGAAAAAATGCAACTTCTGGACTATGAACTATGTAAAGAAGAAATTTACTCTGTCTCATCCGAGGCTCTGCGTGTCCAAAATGAAAAGGAACAAACGAGCAGAGACTTGGAAGAAACCATGCAATATTGGGAAAATTTGCATCTTCAATTACAAGAAAAGGAAGAGGAATAACTCCTCTCCCTTTTCTTTTTACTGTGCCTCAATCTTACATAGATATGACTTGTCCTCCTTTCGGAGCAACACATGATTTTCATAGAAATTGGATACTGCATCATATTCGGTAGGAATAACTTCCATTCCCTCCTTGTCAACACATCCATATTTTTCATTTTTCTTACACTCTGCAAAACCGTTCTTAAAACTTCCTATTCAATAACGTTTAAATGATACCCTTCCGATTGTTGTTCTTGCATGTTACAAGCTGTCAAAAGAAACAGCATACTTATACATAAACACAATATCTTTTTCATAAATATCTCCCTTTTCCGATTTTATTCTCTTGTCAATTACACTATCGTTACATGAAAATAAGTTCGTTTTCCCTTTGGCAATATATTACCATATAATGAACCGTATCTCCACAGAAAATGATAATTTGAAAAAAGAGTATAGTTAGCTACCTCTATTTCATATGCAAGGATTGTCTGATTTCTTTACGCAGTTGCACAAATCCTTCCTGTTCATAAAAAAATCTTACTTTTTTGTCTCGAACACGATCTCCCTTCGGCTTGTCCTCCATAACAAACACTCGAAATGTCTCGGCAATATCTTCATCAGGATTGGTTGCCGCATAATCGGAAACAAAACAATCTTGATTTCGTAAATAAAATTCATAGCTTGTATCCGAGTCATTCAGCAGATAATCTTTCCAAAAAGTCTTATAAAAACGATTGATTACGGAATTTTCATTTGCTACCATTCCATCTTCACAATAACAAGAAAGGTCATACTCATCCGTATACTGTACCTGTTTTTCATTCAAGGTCAAATAATGGCCATACTCATGTACAATCGTTCCCACAAAATCATCCTCCATATCTGCATGGTCCACCTGCAACAGCCACCGTTCCCCTGTTCCGTCTCCGTCAGGACTTTCAATGACCGATGCCATTGTGTTGTCTTTTCCGTCAGTTGTCACCACTACATAATCAAATTTTTGCAAATTTTCCGGTTTTATGACATTTTTGACCATATTCCATATATATTCCCGATTTTTTTCAGAAAACTGTACAGTCTCTTCTTTGGGAAAATTTTTCTTTGCAGCAAATAAGCTATGAAAAAATCCGTTTTCTTCTTTTTTCTTATTCGGAAATAAAATTTCCTCTTGAAGCTCCAAATTTTCATCCACCTGATAAACCGCCTCTGTACGATCCTTTCCATATTGATGAAAGAGCAAAAAAAGAAGATTTCCGTTTAATTCGGGGTAGTCTGAAAAATGCTCCGCTATTTTGTCATAATCCTCCTGTTCTTGCGTATGCATATATGTTCGCACTGCTTTTTTCCAATTCAAAAAATCCTTTCGAGACATATGATTTTTCAAATTTGCATAAATCCATGTGTGATTATTATTTTTTATCTCCTCTTCTCCATCCATACTCCCCAAAATATCTCGCAGAGAAACAAATAAATCGTCTTCCCCATTCATCTCGCCTTCTTCTTCGTCATATTCCGCTTCAAGACTTTCTACTGTCTGATTATCCAAAAGGTCATTTAATTTTTTTCGCAAGGACTTTTCCCGTGAACCGAAGGTCAAATCTCCTTCTGCTGTTCTCGTCTCTATATGTTCTTGAATTTCAGCAACCAAATGAATTGCTTTTGTCCGCTGCTCCTCGGATAAATCCGAGGTGATGTCTCCCGGATTAAAATCCAAAATCCTCTCTGCCTCCTGGAAAATTTCCTTCGAATATTCTTTTTGGACAGTCTCCTCTCTCAT
>JBGZJG010000130.1:0-6919 GCA_041848665.1 Filifactor sp. | reverse complement strand
TTTTTCTATCTTTATCATTTTTCATTTCAATCACGAAAATCCTCTTATTTACTTATATACCAAATTTTATTTTTGTGTAACAATTATATCATAAATATGAAATACAAACACCTGAAAAGCTTATCAACTTTATTCCATGAAAAGAACTCTACTTGGAGCACTTTTTATTTCTTATCAAATCCTATTTTTCCCCAAAAACACTCCTTTGTTGCTTTATAAATGATATACTCTTTTAATTTTAATCCTAAACGAATTCTATTTTAGGATTATATAACTTCATTTTTAGAATTAACTAAATTTTTTCATTTACAAATTCATATCGTTATTATAGAATATTTACTGTAATAAGTGGGTACATTTATTAAAAATCATATTTAAGGAGGTATTTTATTCATTATGAGTATAAAAATGAATTCTCAAGCATCACAAGCTTTAAAAGATTTATTGCAAAATAAAGACATTGAAGAAACCGACATCAGAATTTTCCTTTCCGGTTTTGCGTGCAGCGGACCACAATTCAATTTGGCAATTGACCCTGCAAAAGAAGGAGATTTCTCTGTTGAAATCGACGGAATTACACTTCGAGCGGAACAAAAATTAATTGATGAATTCGGAGGTTTTGAAATAAAATTCTTTGATGCAGATGGAAATAGCGGAATTTATATTGAGCCTGAAATAAAAGGAGAATCCGGTTGTTGCTCTTGCGGCGGCAGTTGTCATTAATTTGTTTTCTCGCAGTAAAATGTTAAAAAATTGACCGGAAAATTTTTCCGGCCAATTTTTTTAATCCATTTTTATATTGATTATTTTTTAGTATCTTTAATCATTCATTGCTCTTGTTTCGATTATCCCAATCTTCACGAGCTTTTTCAATTTTTTCTTCCACTTCTCTTTCTCGATAATGATCCATTTCTTCATATTGTTCTTCTATGGTTTTAATATGAGAAGTTTCCGATTGTAAGGATGAAGTATCTTCTTCTAATCTATTTTGTTGTTTGGAAGAAGTTTCTCCTTCCGAAAGAAATTCCGGATTTAGATTTAATTCTCCACGAAAAGCCTTTTGAAATTCTTCCGCATTTAATGTTTCATATACCAATAAAGCTTGTGCAACATTGTGTAAGTTTTGCATATGTTCCGTAAGGAGTTTCTTTGCTTTTGCGTAAGCTTCATCAACAATGCGTTTTACTTCATGATCAATTTCAGATGCCACTTCTTCCGAATAATTTCTCTTGGTTGCAAAATCTTTGCCTAAAAATACTTCGTCGGAAGAGTCTCCGTATGCCATTGCTCCCAATTTATCCGTCATAGCATAAGTGGTTACCATAGCTCTTGCTATTTTTGCTACACGTTCCAGGTCATTGCTCGCACCGGTAGATACGTCTTTCAATATTAATTCTTCCGCAACTCGACCGCCAAGCAATTCTACTAATTCTTCTTCCAATTCCGCCTTGGTTGTATAATAACGATCTTCTTCCGGTCGGCTCATCGTAAATCCACCTGTCATGCCTCGTGGAATGATAGTGACTTGATGTACCGGATCAGAATGTTTTTGAACGTTTGCTAATACCGCATGTCCCGCTTCATGATATGCCGTTAATTTCTTTTCCGCCTCTGTAATAATTCTGGATTTCTTTGCAACCCCGACAATAACTTTGATAATTGCTTCTTCTATGGTTTGCATTTTAATTTTACTTTGATTTGCCCGAGCAGTAAGCAATGCTGCTTCATTCATCAAGTTTTCAATATCTGCGGGAGTAAATCCGGCAGTACCTCTTGCAATAACACGCAAGTCAACATCTTCTTCCAAAGGTTTATTTTTGGAATGAACGTGCAAAATTGCCTCTCTGCCTTTTACATCAGGAGTTCCTACCATAACTTGCCGATCAAAACGTCCCGGTCTCAATAATGCAGGATCCAAAATATCCGGTCGGTTGGTTGCTGCCATTACAATAATTCCCTCATTAATTCCAAATCCATCCATTTCAACAAGTAATTGGTTTAAGGTTTGCTCTCTTTCATCATGACCGCCTCCTAAACCGGCACCTCTTCTACGACCTACTGCATCAATTTCGTCAATAAAGATAATACAGGGAGATGCCTTTTTTGCTTGTTCAAACAAATCTCTGACTCGTGATGCTCCGACCCCGACAAACATTTCTACAAAATCCGAACCTGAAATAGAGAAAAACGGTACTTCCGCCTCTCCTGCCACTGCTTTACTTAAATAAGTTTTTCCGGTTCCCGGAGGTCCTACCATCAAAATTCCCTTGGGTATTCTTGCTCCTAACAAAAGATATTTTTTGGGATTTTTCAGAAAGTCCACTATTTCTTTCAATTCTTCTTTTTCTTCATCTAATCCTGCAACATCTTTAAATGTAATATGCACCTTACTGTCATCTCTATGCAGCTTTGCTCTTGATTTGCCAAACCCCATAACTTTTGAGCCTCCGCCTTGAGATTGCTGCATAAAGACAAACCATAATCCGATAAACAATAATATCATGATAAGCGAAGGTAAAATATCATACATCCAACGCATCGGAGAAGGTTCTTTGATATCTAATGTTAAAATCTTCTCTTTGCTTTGCTCTAATATTTCATTATTAACTTTTTCAGCATCCGCCATATAGCCTAAATAAGTTGAAAATAACTTATCATCGCCTTTTAGTTTCCGTTTAATTTTCCGATTTTCTTGCACTTGTACTTCTGAGATTTTATGTTCAATCAAATTCTCATAAAATTCTCCAAACGGTATCGTTACTTCCCTTGGCTTAGCATTATTAAGACCTGTCACCACAAAAATTATAACAGCAATCAATAATACATAAAACATCATCTCTTTAAAAGAATTTTTCAATTTTAAAATCCTCCATTTCTACCCTTCGTATTCATTATTTAATATATTTTATTGAATTTCACTTTTTTTAACAGTAATGCGAATTACATTTTTAGTCGTATCATCAATTTTAAAATCTTCACTGATGTATTTTCCGACCACCCATAGAATATTATTATCTTCATCACATATTACAGGAATTTTATTTCTTTCCTCTAACGGAATTTTTTCATCAATAAAAATATCTTTCAATTTTTTTGTTCCGCCTAAACCCATAGGCTTTATCTTATCCCCGGCACGTCGATTTCTAACTTTTAAATTGCCCTTTATCTTATCCAAATCAAAAGCTTTGGTATATTTGCCGGTCGGCAAAATTAAAGACTTATCCCTTGATATAATTTTAGTCTCGGCTTGCAATGCAATCTCAGAAATAGCAATTATATCATTTGTTGGAAGGTCATAGGAAAATACAATTTCTTCCATTTTAAATTCCTCGGTTGAAAAATAAAGTGCATCTATTTTTTTGTAGACAATTAACCCTCTCGGCAGATTAATTTGTGCATTGATTTTTGAATTATGCGCCAATGCAATAACATCTTCCAAATGAGTAGCTTCTATTCCCTTTAAAGAATGAAGTACCTCCAAGATAGCATATCTGATTTCCCTTTTTTGGATAGCCGGATATAGCTGAAAAAAGCCTTCCAAATCCAATTTTATTGTCTTTTCATCAACAACAAAAGAATTTTCTTTAAACGAAATATAAGCATTTTCTTCTATATAGGCACTGTCTTCTCTAACATATTGAGACAAGCGGGATATATTCTTTTTTACCTTTGGAGAAAAAATTTCCATCATCGGAATAAGCGTCAAACGAATTTTATTTCTTGTATAATCTTCCTGTTCATTCGTTTTATCTTCTCTCCATTTGATATTATTCTTTTCTAATTCTTTTAGAATATCTTTTTTGTCAACATCTAAAAGAGGTCGAATAATAACGTTGTTGGTTGCATAATCCATTCCTCTTAATCCATACAATCCGGTTCCTCTCATCATTCGCATGAGTACGGTTTCCACCTGATCGTTCATATTATGTGCAACTGCTATTTTATTTGCAGATAATGCATCCTTCAATTCAAAAAGCATATTATAGCGAACTTCTCTGGCACCTTCTTCCAACGTCATTTTCTTCGTTTTGGAAAATTTAGGAACATCCTCGGATTTAACAAAAAACGGAATATTGTACTTGTCACAAAGAGCAGCACAAAATAAGGCATCTTTATGTGCTTCCAAACCCCGTATTCTGTGATTTAGATGAGCCGCATATAAACGAATGTCAAACTCTTTCTGAAACTGTGCCAATAGGTGCAATAAATAAACCGAATCCGGTCCTCCAGATAAAGCAACAATCACTTTATCTCCGCTGTCTAAGAGGTGCTTTTCTTTTATTGTTTCCAACACACTATCTTTTAACACATCCACCATTCCTTATCATCACATTGTTTTAATCTTCTTAACCCTTGCAAATATATTTTGCTATTGTTTTTTTCGTGCCTGTATGGTCATTTTGTTTCTTCCGGAGAAAAAATTTTTTACCGAAACTTCATAATCTATGGTTGCCTTTAAATCAAGCGGTCGCTTTTGAAAATTCACTTCTATATTTTTTGTTAAAATTTCCATAGGCATATCCCCGAAAGGAGTCCTGTAAATCGTTTTATATCGCTGGCCTGATGAAAATTCCATATCTATGATTTGTGTTCCGAAACGATTTAAAGTAATCTTGTCGGGCACAATGTTTAAAGTTGTAGTTGTTCCCTCCATTCCTGAAATTTCCGTTTCCTCATAAACAAGACGAATTTTTCCATCTTCCATATAAAAACAACCTTCCGTCGTAAGCTCTATCGTCTCAGGTTCCTTCTCATTGGCAACGGTTTGAGTCGTTGTAATCTGTATTAATGCATCTTGCAAAAGATTTCTCCTTTCCATATTTATTTTCCGCAATAGAGTTAATTCCATTCAAAGTCAATTTTATTACAACATACGGAATAATTTTGCTATTTCATATATACACTTCATTTTATAATATAAATCTTAAATTATCGTTTTCTTCTACTGCGTTCAACTGCCAAATCAATCAACCGATCCAACAGTTCGCTTGCTTCTATTCCATCATACTTCATAAGTTTCGGATATAAACTTATGGCGGTAAAACCCGGCATAGTATTAATTTCATTAAAATAAATTACTTGCGTGTTTTTATCCATAAAGAAATCAATTCTGCAAAGACCTTCGCACAAAGCAGCGGAGTATGCCTTTTTTGCCATATCCAACAATTCTTCCCGTTTCTCTTCGGAAATTGGCGCAGGAATATAAAAATCTGCATCATTTGTTAAATATTTTGAATCATAATCATAAAACACATCTCTCGGCTGAATACATCCGATTGTTGATAAAATAAAATCATTTTGATTACCAAGAGCCCCAACTTCAAGTTCTATCGCATCAACTCCTTTTTCAATAATGATTTTATCATCATATTCAAAAGCCTTGTTCATTGCCGCCGACAATTCATTTTCATTATTTGCCTTGGAAATTCCTACACTTGAACCCATATTGGAAGGTTTAATAAAAACGGGATATCCTATTTCGGATACTCTTTCGGATAAACGAACCATATCAAACTCACAATAAGAGCAGACCGCTACATACGGAACTTGTCTTACCCCCGCCTCTGCCATAATTCTCTTCGTAACTTCTTTGTCCATACAAATTGCAGATGAAATCGAATTGCAACCGACATAAGGAATACCTACAAATTCCATTAAGCCTTGTATTCTGCCGTCCTCTCCGTTTGGACCGTGCATAGCCGGAATAACAAGATCAATTTTTATTTTTTCTTCTCCCGTTTCAATCACAAAACGCTCCATCCCCGTCGAAAAAGAAACCTTATTATTTTCAACAAACTCCATCCATGTGCAATTTTGAAGGGAGTCTATATTTTCCTTGAGATAGTAATAATTTCCACTTTTATCAATTCCAATCAAAAAAGCGTTGTATTTTTCACGACATAAATTTTCATAAATAAATTTTGCCGACCGACAAGAAACCTCATGTTCAGGAGATTGTCCTCCAAACAATACGGCTACATTCATTTTTTTATCCATAAAATCAACTTCTTCCTTTCTTACAGCAATAGCGAACTACAAAAACTCCTCTATTTTATCTCATAAATGGACTGCTTAACCGTTTTGGTTTTATATACGGAATGATATTTTTGAGAAAAATAGTTATATGCCTTTTCCATATCCTCCAAATTCATAAATATTCCAAAAACAGCAGAACCGCTACCACTCATCATAGCTTTCGGACAGAAAAATTTTTCTTCCAATTCAACGATAATATCCTCTATCTCCGGAACAAATCTTTTGCTGACTTCATACAATACATTTTCCATGTAAGGAAATATATCGTTTTGCTGAGAAGATGCAAGCAATTCCATTATCTTGTTATTATTTGGATGCTTTTTTATCTTCTCCCACTCAAGTGCAGTGTAAACCTCCCTTGTAGAAACTCCCTTATCCGGCTTTATCACCAATAAATTCAAGTCAACATCAGGCAGTTTTGTCAATTTTTCTCCAATCCCTTCTGCAAGGCAAGTTCCTCCAAGAAAAGAAAACGGTATATCCGTCCCTATTTGAAGTGCAAGATTAGAAAGTTCTTCCATTGTCAAAATATTTCCATTTAACCGATTAAGCGCCAAAAGTGTGCCTGCCGCATCTGCACTTCCACCGGCCATCCCCGCTTCAATGGGAATTTTTTTATCCAAAAAAATTTGATAGCCGTCATCTATCTTCGTTTCATCACAATAAACCTTTATCGCTTTGCAAATAATATTTCCATCATCCGTAGGAATTTTAGAGTGATTTGTCTTTAATGTAAAAGGTTTATTCGGTATTCTTTCTACAAAAATTCGATCCTTTAAATCCACACTTTGCATAATCATCGATAAAAGATGGTATCCATCTTCTCTTTTTCCGATTACATCAAGAGATAAATTGATTTTTGCACAAACATCAAGCACCATGG